>CAYZWQ010000302.1:0-1527 GCA_964481355.1 uncultured Chitinophagales bacterium | reverse complement strand
ACATGCCACAAAGCTATTGAACGCTAGATTCGGCGAAATATGGCTATTGTCGAGGTCGAAGCCCGTTCTGTATAAAGTGACTGATTGGGTTGCCGACGAACGGTATTACAGTCCTGTTTCGCCGCAACAGACCCATTATTTGAAGAGCGAAGGGTTGCCGGGCCTTGTGTGGCAAGAGTTGAAAACGGTCAGGGTTGATGATCTTTGCAGAGACACTCTAATTAAACATTACGAATTCATCAAGGAAGCCGGATTAGAGCGGGCAGTGGGAATCCCCATTTTCAATGATGGAGATTTGATTGGCGTAATGACCTTGTTCACCGACGCAAATGATGCAGACTATGCGTTACGCTTGGAAATGTTGGAGCGGATCAGCCCGTTCATCGGTCTTGAGATAGCGAGGAAGCAGTCACAACGGGATCTTGATCACTTCATACGCCAGACCCCGGTAATTATCGGCACAGTAAGTGATGATGGTTTTTTTAAACAGGTGAATCCGGGATTAATCCAGAGCTCCGGCTACACGGAAGAAGAGTTGTTGTCGACGCCGTTCATGGAATTCGTTCATCCGGACGATCTTGAATTGACCCGCCTGGAATTTGATCGATTGGTCAGTGGGACTCAAGACGGAGCTGCATTCATTAACCGATACATCACGAAGTCTGGCGATACCAAATGGACGGCATGGCAAGCCAGCCAGATTCCCGGTGAAGATGGGCTGTTCTTTGCCTTCGGCAACGACATCACTGAACTCATTGAGTCGCGCGAGCGTCTCGTTGATCTCAACGAGAACCTCAAAGAGCGAAACAAAGAGCTCGCTTTAATGAACGACGAGTTGGAGCAGTTTGTCTACATCGCCTCTCACGACCTTCAGGAACCCCTGAGGATGATCACCAGCTTCCTGAGCCTGCTCGAAAAGAGAATCGCCGACAATTTGGACGAAAAATCGAAGCAGTACATCTACTTCGCCACTGACGGGGCAACAAGAATGAGGTCCCTCATACTCGACCTGCTTAAATACTCTCGCGTGGGTCGAGAGGTTACTCTGAAGGAATTCGTCGATCTGAACGCATTGCTCAAGGAAGTCACGAACTTAAATTTGCAATTATTGGCGGAGCATCATGCGAACATCAGTATAGGCTCCTTGCCTAACGTGTACGGGATCAAGTCGGCACTATTTCAGGTATTTCAAAATTTGATCCAAAACTCGGTCAAGTACCGCAATCCGGGGGTACTGCCACAGATATCGATCGAGGGCGAAGAAAGCGAAACACATTGGAAGTTCTCGGTGAAGGACAATGGAATCGGCATTGAAGAGCGCTACTTCGACAAGATCTTCATCATCTTTCAACGTCTCCATACGCGTGAAGAGTACTCAGGAACCGGTATCGGCTTGGCCATCTGTAAAAAGATCGTCGAGCATCACAAGGGGAAAATATGGGTCGAATCTACATTAGGCGAAGGTTCAACCTTTCACTTTACGATCGCAAAAGACCAGCGATAGCATCGGTTGCGTGCGCCTGATCG
>CAYZWQ010000301.1:0-1607 GCA_964481355.1 uncultured Chitinophagales bacterium | reverse complement strand
CAATTCATCGCAGATTACATCCGTGGCAACCCGTACCGCGACAGGCCGTTGCACTACCTCATCGTAAATGAAGCCGGTGCCTCCGTCTATTCCGCATCCGACGTGGCAAGGGAGGAATTCCCCGATCTTGACGCCGCCCAAAGGGGAAACATCTCCATAGCCAGACGCATTCAAGATCCCCTCGCCGAATTGGTTAAAATAGACCCGAAATCGATCGGTGTTGGACTCTACCAGCACGACGTCGATCAAAACGAGCTGGAGAAGTCTCTCGACGACGTCGTCGAAAGCTGCGTCAACACAGTCGGAGTGAACCTTAACACAGCCAGCACCCCGCTGCTGAACAAAGTCTCCGGGTTGAACAAAACGATCGCCAGCCGTATTGTCGAATTTAGAATGAAGTACGGCCCGTTCAAAAGCAGGGATCAACTGATGGACATACCCGGCATGGGACCCTTCCGGTTTCAGCAATCGGCAGGATTTTTGCGAATCCCAGAGTCGGATAATCCGTTCGACAACACAGCCATCCACCCAGAAAGCTACGATGTGGCCGCAGAGCTTTGTGAAATGATCGGTGTAGATGCGAGGAAATTGCATTCCGACATCGAAAATGTGACAGCAAAGCTCAAGAAAATCAACATTGCGGAGACCGCAAATAAGTTGGGTGTGGGTATTCCGACGCTTGAATTGATCATCGAAAACCTCCAGAAACCTGGCAGGGACCCTCGTGAGGAGCTTCCGAAGCCCCTACTGCGTCAAGACGTGTTAAAAATCGACGACCTCAACGAAGGAATGGTCCTTGAGGGGACTGTTCGAAATGTCGTCGATTTTGGGGCTTTCGTCGACCTTGGCGTCAAAGAAGATGGATTGATTCACGTATCAAAGATGAGCAGGTCGAGCCAAAGGATCACAAACCCACAGGACGTTCTTGCCGTGAACGACATCGTCAAGGTCAAGATTCTATCGATCGACAAAGAGCGGGGTCGTATCGGACTAGAGCTCGTAGGATAAACTGTCTGTCAGAACCTGATCCAGTTGCGGTCTTCAAGAAGCTGGATCAAAGCAGGCAAGAATGCCACGCTCGTGAGCCAGGTCATGCCTATCCCGACAGTTGCCATGAAGCCGATGGAATAAAGCCCGGGGTGACTCGTGAAGAGCAAACCGGAGAATCCTAGCATTGTAGTGAGCGACCCGATGGAAACGTGTTGACCCGTACTCGACAGCACTTTCCACATGCTGTTTCGGCCTTCTTCAATGTAACGTTTGGCCAAATGCACTCCGCTGTCCTCGCCTATTCCCAAAATTGCGGGAAGAACAATGATGTTGTAGAAATTGAACTTGACGTTGAATATCAGCATGATGCCAAATGTAAACAGCAGTCCCATCAACAAAGGAATGAGGGCTACGATAGTCCATCGGTAGGACCTGAAGGCGATGAACATGAGGATAAAGATCAACACGGCAGTTCCCGACACCATGTATGGGCTTTCGCGCAACATAAGGTCCAACATATCGGCAGCCACGATGGATGTCGAGGCGGCGTGAAACACCTTGCCGCTTTCGGTGGTGATGTCTCCGACGGCATTTTTGAATGCGATCGAATTTCGACC
>CAYZWQ010000300.1:0-1635 GCA_964481355.1 uncultured Chitinophagales bacterium | reverse complement strand
TGCCTTCGTATTTCCTGGATGTCAAGGAACTGGATCGAATGGCACCGTTGGTCAGACTTCTGATGGCGTTACGGTCTCACTCCGGGAGATCCAAAACGACGTCGTGTATTTCGACATCAGGAACATATCATCCCAAGATATCTTTGAATTGCAATTGGAGATCAGTTATTTCGATGAAAGTGGAAATGCAATAAAAATTGACACGGTTTCCTATGCCATGACGGCAGATTCGGCTGGCGTGAGGGAGCCATTCCTAAAATCTGGCAGCGAAACTTTCATCGTCCAGTCTATTCAGCCAGGTACCACCCGGACATCTGCGCGACACATTGATTGATGTATTTCTAGTATTCTGACGTATGTTTCATGTTCTGCTACAACCCATCTTAGGGGTAACAATGCATGAAATTCATACCTGTTGATGGGAGTTGACCAATTCCGGCTCGAGCACTTCTTTGAGATGTCGCCTGCACTCATGTGTGTAGCAGGGTACGACGGTTTTTTTCGAAAGGTGAACCCATCCGTTATTGATCTGCTCGGGTATACCGAAGCCGAGTTGATGTCGCAACCGATCAATTCGTTCGTCCATCTCGACGACCGCGACTCAACATCCCAATTTCGGGACAATGTACGAAATGGCATTCCGCTCATCAATTATGAGAATCGGTACATCACAAAGTCGGGAGATATCGTTTGGCTGCAATGGACTACCATATCCGATACGGAAAATCAGGTTATTTATGCCATTGCAAAAAATGTGACCCAACGCAAACAGCAGGAAGCCGAACGAGACCAGTTGCTTGAGCGGCTATCACAGATAAACACACAGCTAACGTTGCGCTCATGGTCGACCACGCATGACCTTCGATCTCCAATCGGCAATTTGTTGGCCATTTTCGACATGTTAGACCTCTCGAAAATTAGGGATGAGGAAACCATCGAATTCCTGCACATGCTCCGCGCTGCCACGGTCTCTCTCAAAGGCACGCTTGACAGCTACCTCGACTCATTCAGTGCTGATCCTGATCTTCATCCCGACAGCGAATTGGTCGATGTTCCAGTTGTGCTCTGGTCGGTCGAAGAAGCGCTGCGGGCAACCTTACATCAGCGTCAGGGGGTTGTGCACAATGATTTCAGCCAAGGATCAATCGTCCGTTTCAATCGCGGCTACATGGAGAGTATCCTGCTGAACTTGGTTTCAAATTCAATCAAGTATGCAAACCCTGGTCAACCCTTGCGAATTATGGTCAAGCTGCAACCGGCCGAGGGTGTGCATCAGCTTATTTACACAGACAACGGCGTCGGGTTTGATCTTGAGGCTGTGCGAGGTCGATTGTTCGGCTTCCAGCAGGCGTTTCATAACCATGCCGACAGCAAAGGGATCGGCTTGTATTTGGTCCAATCCTACATGAACCGTTTTGGCGGACAAGTATCCCTGGCTAGTGAGCCAAGCAAGGGTGCCACGTTCACGCTGACGTTCAAAGCGTAGCCAATAGCCGATTTTTTTCGGTGATTACTTCAAGGAATGGAGTGTGGCCACAGTTTGGGTAGACAATTTCATCGTGAGATCCGCCATTTGATGAATATTGCGTCAGAAAAGAGCGCATGTCGTCGACCATCTTCTCGTTTGGGGATACG
>CAYZWQ010000299.1:0-1666 GCA_964481355.1 uncultured Chitinophagales bacterium | reverse complement strand
AGAAGACGGCACAAAGCTATCTGAGCAGTTTCCGGGAGATTTCGATGCAGTTGACGGGCGACATGACCTGGGCCGACTGGCATGGCATCTACCACCAACTCACCTTGTGGGACATGCAGCTCGAGAACAGCGACGAGGGTCTGCGCCAGGTGCTCGAGGACCAAATCCAGCAGGCAAACACCGAATTTGGCCGCTTCATTGAGCGGGAATACATGTACTGGCTTCGCGAATCGTTGCCCGACCGTCCAGTCCTTTCGCCCGATGTGATCCCACAGTATGTAATACCCCACCTCAAGAAGGACCGCAAAGTGGCCTTCTTCGTCATCGACTGCATGCGCTACGACCAGTGGCTGGTCTTCGCCGAGCTTCTGACGCCATTTTTTACGATAGATACCGACTTTTACTGCTCCATCCTTCCTACAGCTACTCCATACGCCCGAAATGCGATTTTTTCGGGCCTGTTTCCACTTCAGATCGAGCAGAGCTATCCGAAACTGTGGGAGATTGCCGACGACAACGAGTCGTCGCTCAACAAGTACGAGGCCGACTTCCTCCAAGATCTGATGCGGCGCAACAAGCTCGACATCACCCCCAAGTACGAGAAGGTGATCCACACCGAGGATGGCCGCAGGATTGCCGATCGCATCCTCAATTACGCTCAGGTGCCACTGAGCACCTTCGTGATCAATTTTGTGGACACGCTGGTGCACTCGCGCTCCGACTCGGATGTGCTCAAGGAGATCGCACCCGACGAAAAAGGGTTTCGGTCGCTCACCCGCGCTTGGTTCCAGCACTCCACATTGTTTCAGATGCTCAAAACCCTCGCCAGCCAGGACATGACCATCGTCATCACCACCGACCACGGATCGGTGCGGGCGCTCAAGGATACAAAGGTGCTGGGCGACCGCGATGCGTCCACAAGTCTGCGCTACAAATACGGCCGCAACCTGAAGGTTGACAAGGATGCCGCCATCATCGCACAGAAACCGAGCGATTACATGCTGCCTCGAAGTGGCCACAGCACGAACTACATTTTTGCGAAGGAGAACTATTACTTCGTCTACCCGACCAATTACCACCGGTATCAGAACAAGTACAACGACACGTTCCAGCACGGTGGCGCATCGATGCAGGAAATGATCTTGCCGATCGTAACCCTCAGACCAAAATAGACGCCGGCATGGAGGAGCTGATTTTTGAGACGGACACCCATTCGCCCGAGCAGACCATGGAACAGGGGCGGCGTCTCGGCGATTTGCTCGCACCGGGCGACGTCGTATGCCTGCATGGCGACCTGGGTGCTGGAAAGACCCACTTTACAAAGGGACTGGCAGCCCATTTTGGTGTGAAGCCGGAACATGTGAGTTCCCCGACCTATGCGCTGGTGCAGGAATATCGGGGCTCGGACGTCACCATCTTCCATATCGATGCCTACCGGCTGAATTCCGTCGATGAGGCCTACGGTATCGGGCTCGACGATATCTTAAACAGCGACGGAATCTGTGTCGTGGAATGGCCGGAGCGCGTTTCGGAGTTATTACCCGAACAGCTGTGGAAGGTGGAAATCGTCCACAAGGGTGACCATCAACGCCACATCAGGGTGTCGAAGGCATCCTGAGCAGTTGTTTCGACAATATTGGTATCTTTATGACCCATGGCGGAACCA
>CAYZWQ010000298.1:0-1703 GCA_964481355.1 uncultured Chitinophagales bacterium | reverse complement strand
CTCGAACTTGCTGTAGCCTTCGGCTTCGATAATTTTGTTGAGTGCTCCTCCTTTGGGGCTCGTGGTGGCAATTATTCGATGTTTCGACCCATCGCCGTAGGTTTCTCTCATCCACGTCTTGAGCATACGAAACGCCAGGGCGGGCTCAAGGGTGGTCCCTGACTTGGAGATCACGTTTAAAAAAACTGATTTCGGAGTCCCATCCGCTTTGGGCTCCGAAAGATAAGCAAGCAGGTCACGATGATAGGTATCACCCATGTGATGGCCCGCGTACAAAATTTCGGGCCCCTGCTGTTTGAATGGCGAAACGAGTGCGTCAATAACGGCCTTCGCACCCAAATAGGACCCCCCGATTCCGACCACCACCAAAACGTCGGCGTCGCGGCGTATTGTTCGGCCAAGTTCGGCGACTTCTTGTATGAGAGCATCGTTTGGCTGCTCCAATAGGTCGAGCCAGCCGAGCCATTCGGGGCCAAGCCCGGTTCGGGTCGACAGTTGGGTGTACGCATGAATCGCCTTGTCCGTGGCGGCGTCAATGTCGTCACCCAAGAATGGCAACACATTTGATGGATCGACGTGAATGCTCATCAACTTAGAATTTTGTAGAGTTCAACGAGATCGTAGTTGATGCTCTTTTTCTTGTTCCATGTGTTGCGCATGGGTGTGATGCGGATTTCGTTGTTCACGATTCCCACCATCACATTGGTGTGCCCGTCGAGAAGAGCCTGCACCGAAGCGGCACCCAGGCGGCTGGCAAGCACACGGTCCCTTGCGGTAGGGCTACCGCCACGCTGGATGTGACCCAGAATGCAGACTCGCATCTCGAACTTGGAGAAGTCGTCCTTGAGCTTTTCGGCCAAATTCACGGCACCGCCGGTTTGGTCGCCCTCGGCTACAACGACAAGACTGCTCCGCCGCTGGGCGAAGAAGACCTCGCTTAACTCAGACTTTATCGATTTCAGGTCATTCACCGTCTCTGGGAGGAGGATCAGCTCGGCGCCGCCTGCGATTCCCGTCTCGAGTGCAATGAAACCGGCATCTCGGCCCATAACCTCGACCAGGAAGAGGCGGTCGTGTGCATCGGCCGTGTCACGGATTTTGTCGATGGCCTCCATGGCGGTGTTCAGAGCGGTGTCGTATCCCACGGTTTCGTCGGTTCCGGAGAGATCGTTGTCGATAGTCCCCGGGATACCAACCACAGGCACACCATGCTCCTCGTTGAGCAACGTTGCACCTTGAAACGTTCCGTCGCCGCCGATGGCCACCAGTGCGTCGATGTCTTGGGCTCGCACATTATCAGCGGCAATCTTGCGGCCTTCTGGGGTCATGAACTCACTCGATCTGGCAGACTTCAGGATGGTGCCGCCGCGTTGGACAATATTCGAGACAGAAGTGCTGTCTAACTCGACGAAGTCTCCCTTTATCATGCCATGATATCCTTGCCGAATGCCGATGACGGCAATGTCGTTGAACAAGGCCGTTCTTACTACAGCGCGAACAGCAGCGTTCATTCCCGGGGAGTCCCCCCCGCTGGTAAATACACCAATACGTTTAATTGTTTTCAAACCGTCTGTAGCTTTAAGCTTGTGGGGAATTGTGCCGAACCCTTTGAATTCGACTACGGTTTACTCATGTAGAAGCCTTAAATTACGAACTTTTAATACCATGTTTTGCAATGTATTGCGTAGCCGTAACTTACGGCG
>CAYZWQ010000297.1:0-1750 GCA_964481355.1 uncultured Chitinophagales bacterium | reverse complement strand
CGGTTGCCCGACGCCCACTGCATAGATTCCAGCGACACCAGTTCCAGTCGGTCACCGAGAAAGACTCTCTTCCCATGGCTAAACAGTCGTCCCAAGTGATGATCGATGTTGGCGATCATCGCAGCATTTACTTCCAACCTCCGCGATTCCGTCTTTCGTTGCTGTTCCGTCAGTTCACCCCCAAGCTGGAATTGTGGGCAGGCGTGGAAAAGTAATCGACATCGGTCTCGACACCTGATAAGAGCATCGAGCTATTCGGTGAGCATGTGGGGGTCTTATCAAAATCACTAAAGATCATTCCGGATTCGGCCAGGGCGTCGAGGGTCGGCATGCGGTTTTCTCCTCCACCGGTTCCAATGTCCGAGTAGTCCATATCGTCTACCACAATTAGCAACACATTCGGTCGCTTGTCATTCGCCAAGGGATTCGCGGAGACGAGATCGCCAGGGCACACACGACGATTACCGGCAGGTTGAGTCGGCAAATCCACCTGACGCCAGCCTGGACGAAGCTGATTGAGAAATGATTTCGGAAACCGAAGATGTTGAGGGCGATAATGCTAATCATTTCGTGTCACTTCGGCTCTCTTACAAGGGATATTCTCCTCGGTCATTTCTCTTAACCTTGAACGATCGACTTTGCCAGTGGCGTTCATTGGCATCGCAGACAAGAACCTGATTTCATCTGGCGCTTTGTAGCCTACCCTTTGTCGGGCAAACTCAATCAGTTCTGCGGCCGAGGGTGGGGAAAAACCAGGTTTGATCTTCACGTAGGCCAGTACGTTCTCGCCATGAACTAGATCATACACGCCCACCACACCCACCACGTCAATCGCAGAATGCGCAGCGATAGCCTCTTCGACGTCCTGCGGACAGATGTTAGACCCATCATGAACGATGATTTGTTTCCTTCGTCCGTGAAACCAGAGATATCCATCCTCGTCAGCAACCATGATATCGCCGGTATCTAGCCAACCATCGACAAGGGTCTCGGCTGTCGCTTGTGGATTATTCCAATACCCGATCGTATTACCGGGGAAACGCACCCAAACTCGTCCTTCTTGACCGTGACAAAGTTCCAGCCCTTCGTCGTTACGGATCGAAAACTCATAACCCGGGCACGGCTTTCCGAGAGACCCTGGTCGGAATGGCGCATCCCGCGGTAGAGTCGCGGCATGCCCAATTTCGGTCATGCCATACCCTTCCTCGACCGGTCGCCCCACCAACTGCACGAACTTGTCCTCGAGTTCGGCGGACAGCTTGTCGCCACCAGCAAAGCAAACCGCGATCGAAGAAAAATCTACTTTTTTCAATCTTGGATCACAGATCAACATGTGCAGAGCTGCGGGCAGCATGAACATGACTGTTGGACGCACCGCGCGAATCAGAGGAACCAATTCGTCAGGGTGACTCCCCCTCGGCACAGCCAGCTGAGCACCGGAAGCGAGGCTAGCGAGCCCAAATATTGATGCTGCCATGTGAGAGAATGAAGAGCCAGGCAAAACGACATCGTCAGACGTTAGCCGAAACGCCGATTTGACACTTGCCAGAATCCAACCGAGCGCCTCGCGAGAGTGCGTGACTCCTTTGGGTGGCCCCGTGCTTCCACTTGTGAAAAAGATGACAGCCGCCGATTTCAAGTCAGGCGTTGTGAATTTGGCAGTAGGATCACCTTTGGCCAATAGAGCCTCGTAACCGCGGTCGTCAGGAGTACCGTACGACACGACCCCTCGGGGAAGGTCTCGAACCAG
>CAYZWQ010000296.1:0-1750 GCA_964481355.1 uncultured Chitinophagales bacterium | reverse complement strand
TGCGGTTTTTGACCGGTTCTGGGATCACAAAATGGTCACGTTCCACCATGAAGGCCACGCTCGACGATACAGTTACAATCAACTTAGACTTCGCCGACGGCTCGATTGGCACCATTCATTATTTTGCGAACGGCACGAAATCGTTCCCCAAAGAGCGCCTTGAGGTATTTGCCCAAGGGCGCATGTTGCAGCTCGACAATTTTCGGAAACTGACCGGCTTTGGCTGGCCAGGGTTTAAGTCGAACAAGCTCTGGCGTCAAGATAAAGGACAACTCGCCTGTGCAAAAGCATTCATAGATGCCATCCGGTTTGGTCAATCTTCACCCATTCCATGGGATGAAATTACCGAAGTGAGCAAAGTCACCATCGAAATCGCTAATGGCTGATAGCATGCAAGTACTTATTGACATCATTGCTGGTGCAAGACCCAATTTCATGAAGATTGCCCCAATCATTCGTGCACTTGAACACGCAAAAATGAACGGTGGCCACATTGAATTTCGTCTCATACATACGGGGCAGCATTACGATCCGAAGCTTTCAGGTACGTTCTTCGAGCAATTGGGTATTCCCGCCCCGGATGTTAACCTCGAGGTTGGTTCGGGTACCCAAGCCGAGCAGACGGCCGCGATCATGACGCGATATGAGCGGTTGTTGATCGATCGTCCGTCGGCACTCTGTCTTGTGGTAGGTGATGTCACATCCACTATGGCCTGTGCCATTGCAGCCCAGAAGTTATGCATCCCTGTAGCGCACGTCGAAGGCGGCATCCGATCCGGCGATTGGACCATGCCCGAGGAGATCAACCGCATGGTTACCGATGCGATCACGAACTGGTTTTTCACGACCAGTGAGGTAGCGAACCAGAATCTACGAAAGTCTGGCGTTAGTAATGATCGCATCTTTTTCGTGGGTAATACCATGATCGACACCTTGTTGACGAACCTCAGCCGGTTAAAAAAACCCGATTTTTTTGACCAACAAGACCTTCAGCCAGGCAAGTATTTCGTGACGACGCTGCACCGTCCAGCGAATGTCGATTCTTCTAACAGTTTTCAACGCTTATTGGCAGCCATAGCCGAAGGCACTCGGGGTTTGCCCGTTGTGTTTCCGGTGCACCCACGTACAGCCAAGACGTTGGCACAATTGCCAGATTTTCCTGCGTCGATTAAGCTGGTCGATCCACAGCCCTATCTCGAATTCAATTACTTAGTTAAACATGCTAAGGCCGTGATCACCGATTCGGGCGGCATTACCGAGGAGACGTCGGTACTAGGGGTGCCTTGCCTCACTTTGCGAGACTCGACCGAACGTCCTGAGACCGTCACGATGGGCACCAACGAGCTCATAGGCACGGACCCAGCTGCCCTCAAGCCGGCTCTCGACCAACTTTTCGATGGCAATTGGAAAAAGGGTTCGATTCCGCCACTATGGGATGGATATACGAGTGAACGTATCGTCAAAATTTTGGAACGTTTGCTCTGATGCACAATATCGGCCACTTTGTCCGCCTTTGGAACACAGTGAGATGGTTGAAACCGATTCAAGTCTTATCACGGCTTAGCCGTTTTTTATTTACACCATCATTTAGGTCATGTTCGTCATCGTCCATTCGGGGAAACCACGGTGTTTGGGAACTCTGTGAGCGAAAACCCACTATGACCGGTCCACGCCGGTTTTCTTTTTTGAATCAAGAGCAAATAATTAAGACGGCTGCCGATTGGAACCATCCAGATTGGCCGAAATTGTG
>CAYZWQ010000295.1:0-1757 GCA_964481355.1 uncultured Chitinophagales bacterium | reverse complement strand
GTGTTTACAAGCGGCCTCATACTTTCGAGACTGGATTCCGATTCCCCTGAGACAATATTGAGAGCTATAAACCCAATACTCAAAGACAAGACCGACAGCAAGACCTTCATCACATGTTTGATTGGCGAGCTCAACCTGGATTCCAACACCCTTCGGTTGAGCAATGCCGGGCACTGTCAACCCATCTTGAAACGCGATGGCAGGACGTCTTTCATCCAGACGCCAAGTCCCCGTTTTCCGCTTGGCTTCAAGAGCAACGTGGATTACACCTATATCGATTTAGCGCTCCAATCGGGTGATGTTCTGATCATGTACTCCGACGGTTTGCCGGAAGCAAAGAATTCAAAAAATGAAGAATTTGGCTACGAAGAAACCCTCCAGTACGTGGCCACGCTTCCGACCGACTCGATGAGTTCCACCGAAATCTGCCTCGACATCAAGAAGATGATCCAGCAGTACAGCAACTACTCAATGCACGACGACACTACCGTGGTATGCCTTAAGGTCAGATAAGCCTTCCCTCTTCTTTCAGCCAGGTCGCAAAGTACGATTCCATGTTTTCCAGGCTGTTGTTCTGGAGGGTGCCGGTCAAAAGTTCGGCCACATACTTTAGGATCACCAGGGCATTGATGTTTGCGTCCTTCTCGTACTGAGCAAACATTCGGTTGCTGAACGCATGATTCACCTTGCCGATTTCGTCATATAGTCCAACAAGATTTTTAAGGTCCCAGTCGGGTTCCATGCCGCGCTGCCTGCGGAAGTATTGTGCCATCAGATACATCGATATGACCCTGTAAACGCTCTCCGTCCGCGATGCAAACGGCAGGTGCGTCCTCACCATGGGTCTGAGATGATCCATGACCGGACATCCGCTCGTGGCCATGATGATGCCGATGAGCGAGCTCACCGCATCTTGGAGGGCCACTTTTTTTTGGTACCTTCGTTCGGCAGTCTCGATGGTCACGTTCACCATTTCGTATGACAGATACTCATTGAAAACCATCAAGGCACTCGACATGTTCACAGCCACGGGGCAATGCTCGTGGACTTCGGGATCTAGTGGGCAATTCGGGCATTGTTCAAAATCGAGCCTGGTCCAATCAGGAGGAGATTCGACGCTGATCTGCAAAGCCAGACTCACCGGATCCAATTCCAGGGGAATGACGAGCTGTTGGCCATCAAGAAAATCGACGATGTAGGTGATCCGCATAATGGGTGCAAGATAGGCATTAACGTAACATTAAATCGAGGACCAGCTCATGCGATTGCAGCCAGAATATTAACTTTTTAGGTGTACTTTCGTATTGAACAGACATAGTTGTCAATTAACGAATACGATTGCTTATGAACATGAATCCACCACGCACACCCAATTTTAAGATGCCATCTGAGCTGGGCTTCATCAAGAAGCATTTGAAAACCTTGGTTTTGGGGTTCTTTGGTTTGGTGCTGTTTTGGTCTAGCTGGTTCACTGTAGGTCCCGAAGAAGTCGGTGTCGTCATGCGGTTTGGCGAATTTCAACGGCAGGTGAATCCCGGTCTGAACTTCAAGATACCCTTGGGTTTCGAATCGGTGCGGAAGGTTCCGGTCGAACGCCAGCTCAAACAGGAGTTTGGCTACCGTACTGTCGGCGAAGGGGCTGGATCCCGCTACGCCAAGAGTGAATATATTGACGAGTCGCTCATGCTCACCGGCGACTTGAATCTGGCAGATGTGGAGTGGGTGGTGCAATATCGGATTGTAGATCCCTACAATTT
>CAYZWQ010000294.1:0-1760 GCA_964481355.1 uncultured Chitinophagales bacterium | reverse complement strand
GACAGGATCAGTGCCCCGACGATCGTCAGGTATTTCATGCGTGTAGGCCGGTTACAAGTTCTGCCACATGTTCCATGGCGTGTTTAAATGCGACGAGCGTTTCTTCGATGGCCGCATCGTCATGGGAGTAATTGATCAAGAAAGGCCGTGCGGCAAAAATGCCCTGCTCGAACAGCTTTTTGAAGAAAGCGTTTCGAAGTGTCAGATTTTCGTGCTCGTCGTCCGAAAAATGAAATTGGGCTGCGGGGGCGAGGCCGAAACTCTTCCAATTCATGCCGAGCTCTGACGAAAACTGATCAAAGCCGTCAATGATCTTTTGACCCTGCGTCCAGATGTGCTCATGAACGGGTTCGGTGTTCATCACCTTCAGGGTTGCCAATGCCGCTGCCAGCGAAAGTGTCTCGCCTGCATAGGTGGTGGTTATGATCACATGGTCGAGTGGCTGCATAAATTCGTGCTTTCCGCCGAATGCAGCCAGCGGATAACCATTGGCAACTGCCTTGGCATAGGTTGTCAAATCGGGTATGATCCCGAAATACTCTTGAGCACCACCCTTCGCCAGACGGAATCCGGTGAGCACTTGGTCGAAAATGAGCACCGTGCCATGTTCGATGGTTGCTTCGCGCAGGTATTTCAGAAAATCATGGCCAACGACAGCATCCCAGTTGTAAGGTACCGTGATGACGGCGGCAAGCTCGTGTCCATGCTTGGCGAAAACCTCCCGGGCATAGTCGGTGTCGGCGTAGGGAAGACGTATGACCAAATCGTCAAGCTCGGTAGGTACGCCGTTATCGTCGCGAGGGAATGAGGTCGGGGCTTTTCCCGTGCCGCAGCCAAACCAGTCGTCGAAACCATGGTAACCACAAATCGCAATCTTGCTGCGGCCAGTTTTGGCCCTGGCAAGTCGGATTGCGGCCGTGTTCACCTCATTGCCCGTCTTCATGAAACGTACCTGCTCGAGTCCAGGGACCATAGCGCACATGGCCTCTGTGACCTCCATTTCAATCGGGCTGGCCATGCTGAACAGCACACCCTTGTCGAGCTGTGCGCGAACGGCAGCTTCGACAGCGGGATGTTTGTATCCTAAAATGATCGGACCCAGTGCATTGCGATAATCGATGAAGGACCTGCCATCAACATCGGTCATTCGGCATCCATCGGCATGGTCGATAAAATGCGGCATCGCGTCGCCCATGGCTGGGTCGTGGCGCTTGGCATTGGTCTGTGTGCCCCAAGGGATCGTCTTCAGGGCACGGTCGTATAATTCGGTATTGCGCGACATGACAGTCTTATCCTTTGTGCGGATGTTGAAATAACATGAACTACTCCAATATCTAAACTTTTTCAGCCATTTGCCAATGGTATCAGGGATCGGGGATCAGGGATCAGGGATCAGGGATCGGTGATCTTCAAATCTGTGACAGCTGTTTCATCTGAGGTTTTATTTCCTAATTGCGCCAGTTTTGATTTAATTTATACCAATAAGTTCATTTCCGTAAAGATGTTCGAGTTCATGTTCAAACTAATTCTCTGCATTATTTTTCTGGCTCTTGCCTCATGCACAAGTCCAGAAGAGCAGCATAGGCAGCAAGCAAGTAATCCGTCATTGATTCAAATCGATGTGGATTATGCCGAGCACGTGAAGGAGGAATTTCTGTTTGCATGGAAGGGCTTCAGCGACCATGCGTGGGACAGCGACTATTTGCGGCCCATATCAAAGACCGGCGCGCTGTGGTACGCCGAGCCGCTCCATCTGTCGC
>CAYZWQ010000293.1:0-1789 GCA_964481355.1 uncultured Chitinophagales bacterium | reverse complement strand
CATGGAAGGAGCTCGGCGAGAATGCCGAGTCGCCAAAGCCGATGGAATATTGGTTCCGGAAGCTGTAGCCAGATTTAGCGAACATCTGACCGTAAGTTTGTGTATTTTGCTTGATTAGACCGGCACCGTCAGGTTTCGGTTGATATTAATCCAATTCTGGCCCTCTCAAGGGGATACATCAAGCACCTAACACCTACCACTGTGGAAACAAAAATGACCGACCGGCTGGCCGCAATCCAGACACTTGTACAGTTCGACGAGAAATTGCACCTAACGCAGTCGATCATGGACGAGCTTACGGGGCAAGACCGCCAGCAAGCCAACGAATACGTGCAAGGGGTTCTCCGCCGCCGCATGTACCTCGACTTCCTCATCGACCACTACTGCAGCATTGAGATCGCAACAATAGGCATCTACGATCTCCTTTTCATGGACGGAACTCCCGACTACGCCGCAATCAACGAGGCCGTGGAGATCGGAAAGAATAAGGTGAGTTCGAAGACGGGTGACCTGATCAACGCCATTCTGCGAAAAATACAGCGCGAGGTGAACGAGCTTCCGAAACCCTCCAGCGACCGGCGCTCAGCTCTGGTTGCGATCACTTTTTCGCATCCGGAATGGATGGTCGAGCGCTATGTGAAGCGTTTCGGTGAGCGTGACGCCTTCCAACTGATGCAAGCCAACAACCGCAGGCCCGAATACTATGTGCGAGTGAACACGTTGCGCACGACCGTCGAGAATTTCGAGCTCCGTCTTTCGAAAAGCGATATTGAGTTTGAGGCCAGCGAATGGCTTCCCGGCTATTACAAAGTTCAATCGTTGAATAAAATCCGTCAAAAAGGATGGATCGAGAAAGGATTTTGCCAAGTGCAGGACATTGCTGCCGGATTCGCTCCTTGGATTTTGGATCCACAGCCCGGCGAAACGGTGTATGACCTTTGCGCAGCACCTGGCACGAAAACCATCGTGCTGTCCGACATGATGCAGAACGAGGGGGAAATTCTCGCCGTTGACATCAATGCCGACCGTGTGTCAAAAATTGCCGAGAATTCAGAGACATTCGGTGCAGAGAACGTGAAAATCCGCCGTGCCGACATCACTGAGGAGCGGTTCAAGCTGGCAGACGCCGTTCTGCTCGATGCTCCATGTTCCGGTACGGGCGTACTGAGCAAGAGGGCCGATCTACGCTGGCGCCGCACCGAGGAAGACATCATGAAGGCTGCAGAATTACAGGCCGAGCTCCTCGACTCGGCAGCTAACATGGTGAGCCGTGGCGGACGCCTCGTCTACTCGACGTGCTCGCTCGAGCCCGAGGAGAACTGGAACCAAATCGAGGCGTTCCTGAAGGAGTACGACAACTTCGAGTTGCAGGACCTCAGCGACTACCTGCCAGAAGAAGTGCTCACGCACGACGGAAAGGCCTACCAGACCCTGCCCCATCTGCATCATTGCGACGGTCACTTCGGTGTGCTGCTGAAAAGGGTCAAATAGCGAAGACGATCATTGGACATTGGACATTGGACAATCTAGTCATCGCTTGATCTGATGAGATTACACAACCGCGGGCTTCGTCATTTTGATCTTCATTGACCCGCTAGATCCGCGGTCATTTTATCAATTATCATTTTTCAATCTTTGCAATGCTGGCAAAAACGTATGAGCCGGGTCCCATAGAGTCAAGATTGTACGCTCGATGGATGGAACTCGGCTGTTTCAGGTCAACCCCGGACTCCCGTCCTTCTTACGGTGTGGTGATCCCCCCGCCGAATGTGACCGGTGTTCTCCACAT
>CAYZWQ010000292.1:0-1793 GCA_964481355.1 uncultured Chitinophagales bacterium | reverse complement strand
CCCTCCGCCTTGGTGAGCGGATTCAGCTTCCGTGTGTCGAGATCGAAGACGTAGTGGTCGGCAAGGTAGCTGCGGCGCCAGATGCTCTGCCGGTTGGCCATGATCAGCAGTTTGCGCTCGTCGGCCGAGAACGAGTAGGTGCCCATTTGCACCGGCTCGCCGTTGTCGGCGCGCACCAGCTCGGACTCGCGCAGCAGCACTTCGGCCGAGCCATCCAACAGGCCGTACTTGATGAGCTCCCGCTCGCCGGTCGTCGCATTTCGTTGGAGGGCCGTATAGTACCTGCCGTCTTTCATCCAGTTGAAGGCGCTCACACCCGAAGGGTTGAACGTTCCGTCGAAGACGTGGTCGAAAGTGATGGGCTTCAGGCTTGTCTGGGCGTTCGCAGCCGCGCTCGCAAACACCATGGAGATGATAATGAACAGGGTTTTCATCGCATGTGTGGTAGTTTCAAATGGATGTGAGATGATAAGGAGTTTTTTCAACTAGTTCGAACACCACAAAACTCATCTCAGCTCGTGATAAGAAAGCATATTAACATATTCGCATATTTATGCTAATATGCATTCATGCGCACCAGTATCGATTTACCGGACCAACTACTGAAAAAAGCCAAACTCGAGGCCATCGAGAGGGGTTTGTCCATGAAAGATTTAATTATACAGGCATTGGAGAAGGAATTATCCGGCGATGCAGAGCCGAAGCAATCGGTGTGGAAATCCCTGAAAGGCAAAGGCTCAGCCACAGGATTGGATGCTGAAACGTCGGGGTTTGATGACTATTCGGGGCCGGATTGGATTCACGCCATCCAAGTAAACGACAAACCCGAGTAATGGTCCTTTTAGACACCCACATCTGGCTATGGTGGCTTTTGGGAGAGGGCCCGCTTACTGCGGACGAACGCAAGAAACTGGACGTCCTTGCCGAGAAATCAGAAATTGCCATCTCTTGGGTCAGCATCTGGGAGGCCGAAATGCTGGAGAGAAAAGGCAGGGTCAAGCTGCTTCCCGATCTGGCAGCGTGGATACGCCAAGCCACGGATACCTCCTTTTGCACGGTGTTACCGGCAGACATTGAGCTTGTCCTGGCCGAGTGCGAACTCCCTGAATATTTTCATGCCGACCCAGTCGACAGGCTCATTGTCGCCACCGCCATGTTGGCTGATATCCCGCTGTTCACCTACGATACAAGAATCGTAGGAGCCGAATTGCATAATCTGCGCATTTGGAAGGGCTAGCTCTCCTTACGACCCTCAGCTCAATACCTACTTCGCCCAGATCATCTTGAGCAGACGGCCGATCTTCTCGCGCATCTTGGTGCGGGGAACGATGAAATCCAAAAACCCGTGCTCGAGCAGGTACTCAGAAGTCTGGAACCCCTCAGGCAAATCCCTGCCGATGGTCTGCCTAATGACCCTAGGACCCGCAAAACCGATGAGCGCACCCGGCTCCCCAATGTTGAAATCGCCCAGCATGGCGTAGCTGGCGGTAACGCCACCCGTTGTCGGATTGGTCATCACCGATATGTACGGCACACCGGCCTGGTTCAACAGGGCCAGCTTGGCCGAGGTCTTGGCCATCTGCATGAGGCTGAGCACGCTCTCCATCATGCGGGCTCCGCCCGACTGGCTGATAATGATGAGCGGCATGCGGTGTTCAAGGGCATAATCGGCCGCACGTGCGATGCGCTCGCCCACGACCGAGCCCATGCTCCCGCCGATGAACTTGAAATCCATGCAGGCGATCACGACGGGCATCTTCTTCAGGTTGCCGTGTCCGACGCGGATGGCATCG
>CAYZWQ010000291.1:0-1852 GCA_964481355.1 uncultured Chitinophagales bacterium | reverse complement strand
TCTCGGTTGCAATCCGCAGCGGACTCATCAAAGACGACCACGCGACATTCTACGCAGGCTGCGGTATCGTGGAGGGGTCTGACCCCGAAAACGAATGGTCGGAGACCGAGCTTAAGCTCATACCCATGATGACGGCGCTCCGTCATGCCTGACCCCCTTCCAATATCATTTCGTCATGCGAGAGCCCTTGCGAGATCGCTGGCAGCACTTGGACTCAGTCATGTAGTCATATCGCCCGGTTCTCGAAACACGCCTCTCGTGTTGGCTTTTCATGAAATAAGGTCCGTCAAAAAGATCGTCGTACTCGACGAGCGGGTCGCCGCGTTTACAGCGCTGGGAATTTCGAGGGCCACTGGTACGCCCTCTGCCGTTTTATGCACAAGCGGCACCGCGGCGGCAAATTACTACCCTGCGGTCATCGAGGCTCGTCAATCCGGCATTCCCCTTCTGCTCCTGACGGCCGACCGTTCAAATTTGGATCGAAAGAACGGTGCACCTCAGAGTATGATTCAGACAGGGATGTTCAATTCGTACACGGTGTTCGACTACGATGCCGCACTGCCCGATTCTGACGAAAGCATCCGTCGACTTGAATACCTCGCTTGGCAGGCTATGGATGCCGCCATCAACGGGGGCGGTCCTGTCCACCTTAACCTGCCTTATGACAAGCCGCTCGAACCCCGGCACGAGGATTTGACAGACACTGCAGATGTGCCCACAACGACCAGATGGGTGCATCGACCGAAAACCGAGCAGATTGAATCCAACGACGTGCCACAATCGGTGCTCTCGGCTCGTCGTCCGTTAATAGTTGCTGGACCCGTTCTAGGTGCTTCCTTCGATCTTGAGAGGTGGATTAAGAACTTATCTGGCACGGGAATCCCCTTGTTAGCCAGCCACACATCAGGATTGACACATTCGGAATTGAAGGAAGAGCTTGTTAGGGGCTATCACCGCTTGTTGCGCTCACCGGATTCACGGCGGGAGCTCAGGCCGGACTTGATTATCCGTCTGGGGCATTTCCCAGTCATCAAAGCGGTTGAGCTTTTTCTCGAGGAGCATGCCGATGTCACTGAATGGTCGGTGATGCCTTCAGGGATTTCAGGTTCCCCTCACCATCCGTCGGGCTTCCGGCTCGATGGCATACCTTCACGCGAGCTGCTTGAACGGTTGGCGTCCAACATGGACTCCGGTTGGAGAGCTGCATGGTCGGCCCCACAACCATCGGCCAAAAACGATCGAAATGATATCCTCACTGATGGCGCCGTTCACCGGATCGTGTTGGATAACATCCCACACGGCGACAATGTGGTTGTGTCAAACAGTCTGCCCGTGCGAGACATGGAGACGTTCGGCCAACACTGGCACAGCGATGGACACCGCATCTTTTCGGCTCGTGGTGTCAGCGGCATCGACGGTGTCACCAGCCAGGCAATTGGGGTGTGCGTCGGTTCGGATAGGGATACAGTATTGATCACAGGCGACCTGGCATTCCTCCATGACAGCAATGCATTGTCGAACAGTGCCACATTGGCAAATGCTCGGCTGTTGGTCGTGGTGATCAACAATGGTGGTGGAAAGATCTTCAAATCGTTGCCAATCGGGGAGTTCGACGATTTGTACGACCTGTATTTTGGCACACCCCAAACCACCGACATCCAAAACTTGTGCAAAGCATATGGTGTCTCCCATCATAAAGTGACAAATCCCACCGAGCTGTTGATGCAAATGGAAGCTTTGCCGGGTCACAGAGGCATTGTCGTCGTTGAGTGCATCACAGATCCAGAGGCTTCACAAGCCGAACGTCTGCTTTTATGACTGCTAACCTGCAACGAAGTGACATCCGGGTAAG
>CAYZWQ010000290.1:0-1927 GCA_964481355.1 uncultured Chitinophagales bacterium | reverse complement strand
CGTTTGACGTATGAACAACAGAAACAAACTTCACCTTCTCGGTCAGCAGTTCGCTGTATGCTTCGAGATCGATTTCACCTTTATCCGTGACGGGAATGATCTTCAGAATGCATCCCTTTTCGTCGCATAACATCTGCCAGGGCACGATGTTCGAATGGTGCTCCATTCCCGATATCAAAATGACGTCGCCTTGTTTCAGATTTGACCTGCCCCAAGTTTGTGCAACCAAATTGATTCCGTCGGTCGTGCCACCCGTGAAGATGATTTCGTCGGGATGATCGACATTGAAAAATCGGGCGATTTTGGTTCTGGTCTCTTCGTACATGGCAGTAGCATCCTCACTGAGCGTGTGGATCCCCCGATGTACATTGGCGTGCTCGTTTCTGTAATAGTCTGCAATCGATGATATGACCTGTTCCGGCATCTGTGAACTTGCGGCGTTGTCAAAGTAGATGAGCGGTTTGCCGTTCACCTTTCTTGACAGTATCGGGAAATCAGACCTGATCTTCCCGCTGTCGAGCAGTGTGTTCACGATGCCAGATGAAGCTATCATACCGTCAATGCCTCCATGACACTTTGGTGCGCAAAATCGGACACAACCTTTCCAAGACGTTTGCGCAACGATTCGACGGGAATGTTCTCGATAACCTCGAGTGCAAATGCCTGCGTGAGCAGCTCACGCGATGCACGGTCGTCAAGACCGCGGCTCTTGAGGTAGAACAGCTCGTCTGGAACCAGCTGGCCGATGGTAGCTCCATGCGAGCATTTCACATCGTCGGCGAAAATCTCAAGTTGGGGTTTGGTATGGACGGTTCCGTCGGCCGAGATCAGCAGATTTCGGTTTTCTTGGAACGAATTTACTTTTTGTGCGTCCTCCCTCACGAAGATCTTACCGTTGAAAACCGAGGTTGCGCTACCGTCTACCAAGACTTTGTGCAGCTGGTGGCTCTCTCCGTATGGTTTGGCATGATCCATGGTTGTATGCGTGTCGGAGAGTTGGTCACCACCGATGAGCACCAAGCCGTCGAGCGTGGCAAACATTTGCTCTTCAGTTTGCGTTGCAACGACGTCATTTCGAGAAATCTTCGATCCAAGTTGAATCGAGTAAGACTCATAATGCCCATCGCGAGCGATGGTTGCACCGACACGACCAATATGGAACGCCTGCTTGCTGTCGCGCTGAACTTTTACATGTGTTACGTGTGCACCGCGTTGGAGGTCGAATTCGAGAACGGGCACGTTCAGATACACGGCATCTTCAAAACCAATCGACTCCTCCACAACCACAGCCCTCGTATTCACGCCTGCCGTTACGAGGACTCTTGGAGCATGTGCTGCCGGAACGCTCGATGAGTTGAGGAAAAGGACGTGGATCGGCGCTTCAACTACGACGTTTTTGGGGAGGTCAATCCAAACACCGTCGATGAGCAAAGACCCGTTCAAGGCCAAGAAGGCATCTTGGTCAAGACTCATGTGGGTGTTCAAATGATCGATAATCGTGGCAGACTCATCGGCGTTTGCCTTCGAGAAATACACGATGCGTGCATCAGATGCCACATTCGATAGGTCCGTGAGAGATTCGTCGATTTGGCCGTTCACAAAAGTGATCCTGGAGCCAATAGACTCTGGCAACTCCGCAGAATCGAGCAGATCCTGTACATCCGAGCCGGACGCCTGTGAAAACTCGGTGCGATACAATGGCTTGAGGTTTGTAAACCTCCACTCCTCGTCGCTAGTGTCTGGCTGATCTATGCCAAGCAGGCGATCCGTTTCTCTGGCCCTGATCAGGGCTGGCAACGAGCCAGTGCTGGCGATGCTGGATCGTTGAGCCAAAAGAGAATTAAAAAATGATGGCTTCGTCACATGTACCCCCTTCAGGCGTTGCCGTTAACATGGAAGGTGTCGTGTTCGACCCACTCATAACCTT
>CAYZWQ010000289.1:0-1935 GCA_964481355.1 uncultured Chitinophagales bacterium | reverse complement strand
TGTGGCTGGGTACACTCATGCCTGCGTTGCCTGTTGAAGCACCCTGAAACCCCGTCGATTGCTCAAATACGGTCACTTTATGACCTTTGGCGTGCAGGTAGTAGGCGGCGAACAGGCCAATGATACCACCGCCGATGATGCCAATGCGATTCATGGTGTCGATCAGATTACTTGGAATCCGTGAGCATAAGGATCATCGTCGGGGTCGATGGTGATCGTGTTTAATCCGTAGATGCGCGCCCAACCCTCGATGCTGGGTATGATGGCCGGCTTGCCATGAAAATCGACGACTTCTTCAATGCGACCGATGAACCTGGAGCCGATGATACTCTCATGGATGAACTCCTCGCCTGGCTGTAAACGCCCGCGGCCATACCATTGCGCCAACCGTGCACTGGTACCCGTGCCGCACGGAGACCGATCTATGGCCTTGTCGCCGTAGAATACGGCGTTGCGGGCAGTGGACGAAGGATCAATCACGGCTCCGGTCCATTGGATGTGAGTGCACGTGCCGATGGTAGGGTTCTCAGGGTGGGTGAAGGAGTACTTTGCATTGATGGAGCGCCTAAGTTCGCGGCTCCATCCGATGAGCTGGTCGGCCGTGTAATGCTCGAGACCCCGGAAGTTTGGTTGTGGATCGACTATGGCGTAAAAATTTCCGCCATAGGCCATGTCGAAGGTGATTTCCCCGAGGCCCGGGCAATCGACTATTAGATCGGTGGCCTCCAGCCACGACACCACGTTACGGATGCGCACTGATTTCACTTTACTGCCTTCACGCTTGTAGGTGATGCTCACCAAGCCGGCGGGCACCTCCAAATTCAAGATTCCAACCGTCTTGGGAGTGATGAGTCCATGTTCAATGGCGACAGTGACGGTTCCGATGGTGCCATGACCGCACATCGGGAGGCACCCGCTGGTTTCGATAAAGAGCACTCCTGCGTCGTTCGACGGATCGACGGGAGGATACAGAAGGCTGCCGCTCATCATGTCATGGCCACGGGGTTCGAACATGAGCCCTCTACGTATCCAGTCGTACTCGGCCAGAAAGTGCTGCCGGCGCTCGCTCATGGAGCGACCCTCGAGGTTAGGACCACCATCGGCCACAACTCGCACCGGGTTGCCACAGGTATGGGCATCGATGCAAAAAAAGGTCTTGGAGTTGCTCATGGCTCAGTGGAGGACAGGTTCACGTGTGTAGGATCCGTTTACCAGACGCATGATGCCAGTTGGATTGGCATCGTGCAGCTCTGCCGGCAGGATTGACTCTGGGCAATTTTGAAACGCCACTGGACGCACAAAACGCTTGATGGCATCGGTGCCTACCGATGTGAAGCGGGCATCGGTGGTGGCGGGGTAGGGGCCGCCGTGGTGCATCGAGGGGCAAACCTCAACTCCTGTCGGTGCTCCGTTTACGATGACGCGTCCAACCCGCTCGGTCATCGCATTGAATAGCCCGGCAGCGCCGTTCAGTTCGTCATTAGAAGCCCAAAGGCTGGCAGTTAGTTGTCCGCCCAGTGATTTGACTGCCGACAACAGCTCATCACGATGCTTGCAAACCACCAAGAGCGAATAGGGCCCGAACACCTCATCGGCCAGAGAGGGGTTATCCATGAAAATGGTCGCCGATACGCGTGCAACAACGGGTGAACCATATCCTGTAGCAGCTTCCGGTGCAGATCCAATTACATCCATGCCTTTGTTTTGAAGCTGATCGGATAATTTGCTCTTGAAGTTGTCTGCGATCGTGTCGGTGAGCATGGGAGCCGGAGCGACACCGGCAACAGCTTCAGACAATGCGTCAGTGAAATTTTCGAGCTCGGGGCACTCGAGTGCAAACAACAGGCCCGGGTTGGTGCAAAATTGCCCGACGCCGAGCGTGATGGAACTTGCCAACGTAGCAGGTAGATTCGGCACTTCCCTCATGGCTCCGGG
>CAYZWQ010000288.1:0-1965 GCA_964481355.1 uncultured Chitinophagales bacterium | reverse complement strand
GTTCCCCCTCTATTTGTTGATGTTGGGAGAATACAGAATTGAAGTCACATTATGAACCCGCCACCAAAAAAAAGACCCGATTAATTCTTGGTCATGAAGTCCGGGTAGGCTGTGTGGCCATGGTAATAGGCGTCCATGCCCGATACTTCGGCCTCACCGTCTGCACGGATGCCGATGGTGTACTTGATGATGGTGAAGGTAGCCAGCGAAAACACCAGCGTGAAGCCTACAACCGAAAACGTACCTATGAGTTGAACCATCAGCGACACATCCGCAAAGATGCCGACAGCGAGCGTCCCCCAAATTCCGCAGACTCCGTGCACCGATATGGCGCTCACGGGATCGTCGATGCCCATGCGCTCAAGTGCGATGATTGACGCCACGACAAGCCCGCCCGACAGGGCTCCGATGATGATGGCATTGCCCGGGTCCACCAGGTCGGCTCCTGCGGTAATGCCCACCAAGCCCCCCAGAACGCCGTTTAGGGCCATACCCAAATCCATCTTGTGCATGAGGAACGTGGCTGCGGCCATGGCGGCGAGCGATCCTGCGGCTGCGGCTAGCGCAGTGTTCACCAGCACGAGTCCGATGGCATCGGGTTGGGCGCTGAGCACCGACCCGCCGTTAAACCCAAACCAGCCAAACCACAGCAGCAGCACCCCTATGGTGGCCAACGGGAGGTTGTGGCCGGGGATGTCGTTGGCCTTGCCGTCGGTGAACTTGCCGATGCGAGGGCCCAGCATCCATGCACCGACCAGGGCGGCGGCGCCACCGACGGCGTGTACGAGCGTCGAGCCGGCAAAGTCATGGAACCCCATGGAGTCGAGCCAGCCCGTGCCCCATTTCCAACTTCCCGTGATGGGGTACGAGATGGCGACCAGAAGACCAGTGTATATCATGTAGGAAGGCATTTTGATGCGGCCGGTCACCGATCCCGAAACGATGGTCGCCGCAGTGGCGGCAAACATGGCCTGGAAGATGAAGTCGCTCCAGATGGTCATGTCCATGCCGTAATCGGTGGTCAGAAACGCCGTCGGGTCATCGGGATTGAACCCGATTCCGAAGCCCGGAAAGCCAAGCACTCCGTCGATGACGTTGAAATCGCCGGGATACATGAGCCTGAATCCGACGATGGCATAGGTGAGGATCCCCGTGGTGAGGATGAAGATGTTCTTGTAGATGACGTTCACCGTGTTCTTGGCCGGCATGAAACCGCTCTCGACGGAGGCAAAGCCCAGGTGCATGATGAACACGAGGAATGCGGAGAGCAGAATCCATACATTGTCGACGACGAATTTGGTGTATGAAGAACTCTCCCTGAACTCGTCCATCGAACCGAACTCCCCGGTGACGGGAACTGAGGCGGAGGCAACCTCTTCGGCAACGATCTCGGTGGCGATACCCTCGGAAACGGAAGCGGCCGAGGAGTCGGCCGCTTGGGTTGTGTCTTTTCCGTTTACGAGGCTCGCGCCCAACAGGAGGAGCACGATGATCAGTACGGCCTTTACATACTTGAACATGGGAGATGTGTTTTGTTTCTGTGACCTTCCGAATTTAGCAATAAATATACCGAATGCAATATTTAATTAAACAAAACGATCAAACAAATTAACTAATTAATCATATATGAATAAAAAAGCGCTTTTATTATGGTTGATTTCTCTGCCAGCAACGGCCTTATGGCTCAGGTCAGTCCAACAGTTGCCGTTTGTCTGAGCGGATCACCATAATTGGTGAAAATCGCTTATAGATTGCAGAATTTTTAAAACTACTGTTCGCTATTGTTGCATAAGTTAGTATTATCGACTGAAAGCGCTTTCTCCGGTCGGGAAGGCTTACAAAAACCCAACTACATCATAATTTTTATGAAGACATTGATATACAAAGTGTTAGTAGTGTTTTCGTTCATTTTTGTGCAGACAGCCTATGCACAGGGTACCCTAAAAGGGGTCATTACTGACGCCA
>CAYZWQ010000287.1:0-1990 GCA_964481355.1 uncultured Chitinophagales bacterium | reverse complement strand
CGGCCGGGGTGAGCAAGCGTGTGATTGGTGTATCGCGCTTCAGTGAGGCCGGGACACGCGACAAATGTGAAGCGTATGGCATGCAGACGATCGTCTGCGACCTTTCAGACCCGGCAGCCGTTGCCGGTCTTCCCGATGTTCCCAACGTTATCTTCATGGCTGGTCGCAAATTCGGCACCCAGGGGAATAAGGGTCTCACCTGGGTCATGAACGTGCTCGTTCCGGGCAATGTGGCGGCAAAGTACGCAACATCACGAATTGTCACATTCTCGACAGGCTGCGTTTATCCGCTCATTTCGGTGGACAAACTTGGATCAGTTGAGTCGGACGAGCCTGAACCGGTGGGCGAGTATGCACAGAGTGCCCTCGGCCGTGAACGCATCTTCGGTTACTACGCCGAGAACTACGGTACATTGGTAAACCTCTTCCGCCTCAACTATGCCATCGACCTGCGCTACGGTGTGTTGCACGACATCGGGCAGAAAGTTTGGCGCGGCGAGGAGATCGACCTGTCTGTCGGCTACTTCAACTGCATTTGGCAGGCAGATGCCAACGATGTGGCCCTCCGTTGTCTCGAAGCGTGCGAATCTCCGGCACGGCCTTTGAATGTGACGGGTCCAGAGACGCTGAGCGTGCGTTGGGCAGCCGAGGAATTCGGCAAATTGTTCAACAAGAGTCCACGACTGACCGGGATTGAGTCGAACAAGTGTTACTTGAGTAACCCGGCGGAGGCTATTCGTCGATTCGGCTACCCGCATGTGGGTCCTTCGGAGATGATCGCCATGACTGCCGACTGGATCCGCAACGACGGTAAGTCGCTCGGAAAACACACTCACTTTGAAGTTGCAGACGGCAAGTATTGACATGACGAAAATTCTATCGGAATCGAAACACGAACAACTCCACGACGGCTTGGTCATTCCGGCCATGCCGCTTGCAATCCATGAGGACCGGACGTTGGACGAGCGCCATCAGAAAGCTCTAATCCGCTACTACATGGAGGCTGGTGCCGGCGGACTCGCCGTGGGCGTGCACACCACTCAATTTGAGATCCGCATGCCCGAGCACAACCTTTTCGAGCCCGTGCTCCGGATGGCTGCAGAGGTCATCCGTTCCGAGTATGGCGACGACCGGCTTCTCGTGGCGGGGGTAGTCGGTAAAACGGAGCAGGCACTGGCGGAAGCGGAATACGCGAAACAGATGGGCTACGACTGTGTGCTGTTGAGCCTGTCGGCCTACGCGAAGTCCGACATACCAGAAATTCTGGCACATTGTCGGGAGATTGCCGACGTGATGCCTGTGGTCGGTTTCTACTTGCAGCCTGCCGTCGGTGGACGCGTGCTCCCTTACGAATTTTGGCGGGGTTTCGCTGAGATCGAGAATGTGGTGGCCATCAAAATGGCGCCTTTCAACCGATACCAGACGTTTGACGTGGTTCGTGCCGTCTGTGAGGCTGGGGCTGAAAAACGCATCGCGCTCTACACGGGCAACGACGACAATATCCTCATTGATCTGCTCACGACGTACAGGATTAGAACGGAAAATGGACGAAACGTTGAGGTCGGCATCAAGGGCGGATTGCTGGGGCACTGGGCTGTATGGACCAAGAAAGCCGTCGAGCAGCTTGAGATGATCAAATCATGGCGCAACACCGGTCACAGCGTTCCACTTGAATGGATGGTGCTTGCGAATGAAATCACCGATGCAAATGCCGCTTTCTTTGACTCGGCCAACGCATTCCACGGTTGCATAGCCGGTATTCACGAAGTTCTGGTCCGCCAGGGCATCATGGCGTCCGCACGTTGCCTGAATCCGGATGAAACCATGTCGAAAGGCCAGGGCGATGAAATTGACCGCATCTATCGCAGCTACCCGCATCTAAACGATGATGCCTTTGTCGACTCTGTCCGCGATAGGCTGTTCAGGTAGTCGCTCATTAATCACCTTGATTCGACGGTCGGATTTTTTTTACGGTGTGTAGGCGCAACAC
>CAYZWQ010000286.1:0-2008 GCA_964481355.1 uncultured Chitinophagales bacterium | reverse complement strand
CCGGTCCAATTTGCTGCCACTCCCTGGGGCAATTGCTCAATGAATGGTGCCAACACCTCTTTCACCTCGGCGAGGACCTCATTGGCCTGGAATTCCGGCTTAACGTCAGCGCTGACCGTGATGACCCGCTCCATGTTGATGCGGTTGACACCACCCGGGCTTCTGTCAATGCTCCAATTTGCCAGGGCGCTGATCGGCACTTGACGGTTGTCTTCGGCCATTACCGTCAAATCGCCAACTTGCGACAAGTCGTTTCTGTACGCTTCTGCCAGACGCACGGTAATGTCGTACTCTTCCTTTCCGTCGCGGAATTTCGATGCCTCCACCCCATTGATGGCACTGCGCACGGTCATTCCTACCTTGTTTGTGTTCAGGCCATATTTGGCTGCAAGCTCGCGGTTGACGTCGACGCGCAGTTCCGGACGTGAATCCGGAAGATCGGTCTCCAGACCTTCCAACTTGGCATAGACGGGGTGATTCTCAAGGATGCGGAGCGCCTCATTCGAGAGTTGGATAATCTGTGAGAGTTCTTTTCCGTTGATTTCCAGATTAACCACTTTGCCGGTCGGCGGTCCGTTTTGTTGCTGTTCCACCGAAATTTCCGCACCGACCAAATCGTTGCCGAGGTTGTTCTGCATCCAATCGAGGGCATTGAAGGTGTCGTATTCGCGTTCATTGTATTCCTTGAAGTTGACCACCACCGTTCCCAGGTGGGTTGAGGAGCCTCCCCCACTAAAATCGCTGGAAATCTGGGAGCCCGACGTTGCCACGATCGATTTTGCGTCGCTGATTTCGGGCATCCCCTGAACCTTGGCTTCAATCTTGCGAACGATCTCGTCGGTAAAATCGGCACTGGTGCCTACAGGCGCCTCAATCTGGGCATAGAGCGTGTTGGGCGGAATGTTCTCGGGAAAGAACTCGATGCCATTGTTGAAGGCACCGAACACCACAAAGCTGCTGAGCAGCACGAAAAACGAAATCCCCACTACCTTCAACCTGTTAGCAAGTGCCCACTTCAGCGTGGAGGTGTATGCCCCTATTGCAACATTGACGCCACTATTTTGCCACCAGATGGCAATCTTTCCAAAAATGGTGACGTGCAGCACATACAGAACTCCAGCCACGAACAGCGCAAGTCCCCACGATACCGGATTCGATATGAGGAATATCACCAAAATTAGGCTTGTAACAACCATGATGGTTACACGTCCACGCTTCGACATGGCCGGCTTGCCATTCTCCGAGCCCTCACGTGTCATGAATAACGCACATAAAACCGGGTTGATCACCAAACCGACGAACAGCGAACTCGCCAGAGTGATGATGAGGGTAATTGGGAGATAACTCATGAACTCACCGACAATTCCAGGCCAAAAAAGGAGGGGAAAGAATGCTGCCAGAGTCGTAAGTGTTCCCGAGATAATCGGCACGGCAACCTCGCCTGTACCCTTCTTTGCAGCCTCGAAGTTGTCGTATCCCTCCTCGATGTAGCGGTAGATGTTCTCCACCACCACAATGGCGTTGTCGACGAGCATTCCAAGTGCCAAAATGAGGGAGAACAAAACGATCATGTTCATCGTGATCCCCAAGGCCATCAACATGATGAAGGCCAAAAACATGGACATTGGGATTGCGATGCCCACGAACGATGAATTGCGCACCCCCAAAAAGAAGAGCAGCACCATGATCACCAGAATCAAGCCTGAGATGATGTTATTCTCGAGGCTGCTTACCATTTCGGCGATTTCGATGCTCTGATCGTTGGTGATGCTCACCACGGTTGTAGCAGGAAACAGAGCCTCGTTGCGTTCAATGATGGCTTTGACTGCATCGGAAGTTTCGATGATGTTCTCTCCGACGCGTTTTTTCACAGAAAGCGTTATAACGGGGCTCTCATCGAGGCGTGCATACGTTTCGCGGTCTTTGTAGCCATAGTCGACCGATGCGACGTCCTTGATGTAGATGGGCTTGTCTCCGGGTGCCTTTATGACGATGTCTTCGATCAGCT
>CAYZWQ010000285.1:0-2027 GCA_964481355.1 uncultured Chitinophagales bacterium | reverse complement strand
ATTCAGGACAACAACCATGTACGCTATCGTGAAAATCGGTGGGCATCAGTACAAAGTTTCCGAAAACGATGTGATCATTGTCGACCGCAACGAATCGACCGTTGACGACAAAGTGACCATCGACGCAGTGCTTTTGGCCAAGAAGGCCGACGGCTCTGTAGCAGTAGGAACGCCTACCGTAGCCGGTGCAAGTGTGGAAGCCACCGTACTTGAGCACCTCAAAGGCGACAAAGTGATCGTCTTCAAGAAAAAGCGTCGCAAAGGATATCAGAAAAGCAATGGCCACCGCCAGCATCTGACCCGTCTGCGCATCGACAAACTCGCAATCTAAACACATAACAGGAACCCATTATGGCACACAAAAAAGGCGGCGGTTCTACCAAGAACGGCCGCGACTCAGCAGGCAGACGCTTGGGTGTTAAAAAGTTTGGTGGCGAGTCCGTGATCGCCGGCAACATCATCGTACGCCAGCGCGGCACCAAATTTCACCCGGGCCGCAACGTCGGCATCGGCTCCGACGACACCCTTTTCGCAACTGCCGACGGCACCGTCCGTTTCAGCAGTGGACGCAACGCCCGCAAACTCGTGCACATCGACGTTGCATAACAGGTGCTAAACCTTGTAAAAAAGCCCCTCCGCTTTGCGACAGGGGCTTTTTTTGTGCCTATATTTGCAACATCCTACCACCCTACTGCACCATGGACATGCATCCTTCCCTGCCCAACAACCTTGCCGTACGCACCATCTACTGCATTGGACGCAACTATGCCGCCCACGCCCGCGAACTGAACAACCCAGTTCCCGGCGAACCGGTCATCTTCATCAAGCCGGCATCATCGGTGGTACCGGATGGAGGGTCAATTGTCATCCCCCCAAAAAGCAACGATGTTCACTATGAGGCGGAACTGGTGCTCGTTATCGGGAAGCAAGGCAAGAACATCCCCCTCGACGAGGCTATGAGCCATGTGTCGGGCTACGCGCTGGGCATCGACGTCACTGCACGCGACCTCCAGCAGATTGCCAAAGACAAGTCGCTGCCATGGTCCGTCGCGAAGGGCTTCGACACCTTCGCCCCGCTGTCCGATTTCGTGGACGCATCCTCCCTGCCGGATCCGGATGCCATCGAATACACGCTCGACATCAACGGCGAACGCCGCCAGCACGGCATGACCTCGCACATGCTGTTCCCGATACCCTTTCTCGTGCACTACCTATCCGGAATATTCACGCTCTATCCGGGTGACGTCATTTATACGGGAACACCCGAGGGTGTCGGGAAATTGAACCCTGGCGACAAGCTTCACGCCATACTCAAAGGCACCTCCTTGACGTTGGATGTGGATGTCGTTTAGGTTTGTTGCCCTCCTGCTCTTCCTGACCATGCTCTCGCCGCCAGATAAGGCGGCAGCCCAACCGGAGTATCTGCGCGCGGCGTGGTCTTGGCCGACCGACGCCAGCAACCAGCTGTCAGGAAAGTTCGGCGAAACCCGTTCGGCGCACTTCCATGCCGGCATCGATGTGAAGACATGGGGACGCGAGGGTTTCAAGGTCTATGCATCGCGCGACGGCGTCCTGCAGCGCGTCGGTGTGTCGCCCTACGGATATGGAAAGGTGGTGTATCTCAAACATGACGACGGAAGCATTTCCCTGTATGCGCACCTGCGCGATTTTGAGCCAGGGATTCGCACCTTGATCGATTCCCTGCGCATGCAGACGTTTCCGTTCCGGTTCGACGAGAACCTGGAGCAGTACGGGGTGCGGTTCAAGCGGGGTGACCTTATCGCGTTCACCGGGTCGACGGGAATTGGTCCGCCCCACCTTCATTTCGAGCTGCGAAGCCCCGATGAACGGCCCTTCAATCCACTGCTTGCCAACGTGCGCATCAAAGACACCACACCGCCCCGCATCAGCGGAATGGCTGTTGAACCACTGTCAGACAATGCAAGGATCAACGGGCGTTCGCGCATCACTGAAATTGCGCCGCGCCAAGGCAACGACTTTGGCACCATCAATGTATCGGGGACGGT
>CAYZWQ010000284.1:1496-2056 GCA_964481355.1 uncultured Chitinophagales bacterium | reverse complement strand
ATCGCAACATATCCCCCAATCTGCGTCTGGTTCCAGCCAAAGGCGCCATCGAATCAACCGAACGCGTCGCCGCCCTCGAAACGACCAGCTCCATCGCGTTACGCGTCAGTGTCACGGCGCCAGTCGTTGCAGCCATCAACGCCGACTTCTTCAACCGCCGGGGCGAACCCGTCAACCGGATGATGATCGACGACTCTTGGGTGCTCTCCTATACCGACAACACCCGCAGATCGGTTCTCACCGTAGATGGCAAAAACCAACTCTGGGCGGGTCAACTGTCAGCGAGCACAAACCTATGCAGAACCACGGCCCGAATCTATCCTCCTTGTGTTCCCCTTCAATGGAATCGTGCGCCCCAACCCGGAAGCGCATCGATGCTGAACCATTGGTTCTCCGATACGTTGCTATCCGATCATGACCACCGTGTCTACGAAATCCGGGACACCTACGAAACCGACCTGATGTTCGCCACCCACGGAACGGTCGAATTTGAACTTGCCGTCGAACGCTCACAGGATGTTCTTTTAGGATCACCAAAGAAAGACTTTGCACCTGCCCCT
>CAYZWQ010000284.1:0-1486 GCA_964481355.1 uncultured Chitinophagales bacterium | reverse complement strand
GAGCAGTGGCTCGTGTTCAACGGCGACTTCTGGGAAGATTTCACAGCTCGCGACTCCCTCAGCATCGAAACCATCATCAACGGCCCCCTCACACTTCCTAAACAACTGATCGGTGGTGGTCCACTATTGGTGCGCGATGGACGCATGGTGGTCGACAGCATGGCCGTAGTCGAAGGCATCGCCGAATCATTTCTGACGACACGTCATCCGCGCACTGCCATCGGCTGGAACTCGGACCAGTCGATCGTCTGGATGGTGGTGGTCGATGGACGCCAAGAGCACAGTGTTGGCATGAGCCTGCAGGAACTAAGCCAATTCTTTCTGAAAATCGGCGCCAGCGATGCATTGAACCTCGACGGCGGGGGCTCATCGGCCATCATTGCCGAAGGAAAAGTTCTGAACTCGCCAAGTGACGCAACCGGAGAGCGACGTGTCACAAATGCTTTGCTGCTGATCAAATAGAACTACCCATCGCTTATCACCGCCCATTACTTCTCACCCCAAGGAAGGACGGTACTGACATTGTGAGCTGACACGCGGAGCCGAAAGTCCCGAACGAAGTGGGGGATCAAGCGAGGTGGCGGCGAACAACCTTCTTTCTGGTCAATCAAGTCTACGGATGATCGTCCCGTTCAACGTCTCGAGTTTGGCAGGCAGCGTCGAGGGATCGATGATCTCCCAAGTAGCGACGTCGTAGGTGGTTTCGATCCATTTTGAGCCATCAACCGAAATGTCGATGACGGTCACGGTCTTCCTGAGAGCACTTCCATCTAGAAGCGATCGTGCACCGCTCCCTATGGCACCGGCATTCAATAGGTTCAAGTAGGTATGCTTCCCGGGATACCACGCGTGATGGTGCCCGCTAATGTACATGTCCACTCCCCTGTCATCAAGCCAACTGCGCATGGAGTCGGCATCCGCGAGTACATTGCCCTTCGTGTCGCGCCCAATGGCCACGCCGTACAGCGGAAGGTGTCCCATCACGATGCGATGCTGGGCATCCTTTGCGGTATCTGATTTGAGCTGTGCATCCAGCCATTGCAAATTATCGACAGGAATAGCCTCCGTCGATGCATCCCATGAGGCAAAAAAAACGGGGCCCGACCGAAAGCTGTACCAAAAAGGGAAATTGCCCTTGTCCGTAAACTCCAGATTGGGAGTATGTGAAGGGTCGTTCCAATAGTTCGATGCAATTGCGCGATCGCGTGCATGGTTCGGGTATCCCGATCCGTCATGGTTGCCGATGGTGAACGCAAAGGGGATACCTGCATCGCGCAGCGGTTTGGCGACAAACGCGTCGAACGCCATCCACATGCTGTCGACACGGGCATCGGTGAGCGACGGACGTTGACCCGCCACCATGTCGCCGCCGCAAATTACAAGCTGAGGCTTCCATTCATGGATGATCTTGTCGATCGTCGCCATAACCTCGGGCTCGTAGTCGACCGAGCCGTACGCGTTGTTCAGATCAGAAATGACGACGATG
>CAYZWQ010000283.1:0-2056 GCA_964481355.1 uncultured Chitinophagales bacterium | reverse complement strand
TTACGTTCTGCCTGGTATGAATAATCCATTTAGTATGTCCCTGAAGATATTGACAGCTACGATGCTTGTGCTGTGCCTTGCTACAGCATGTGCACCCACAACAACACCTATCGATGAAGAAAGGTGGGCCGAGGAGCTTGAGGAGTGGCGTGCCGGACGTATGGAGCGACTTCTGGGAGACCGAGGTTGGGCAACAATTACAGGCCTTGATTGGCTCGAAGAGGGCGCCAACCTCGTGGGAAGCGCACGTGGAAGCAGGGTTCAGTTTGACACAGCTTCCGCTGCAGCGGTCGTGGGAGTGATTTATTTGGAGGACGGCATCACCAGGTTCGTCGCAGAACCGGGCGCCGAAGTGTTTCACAATGGCCAACTCGTCACTGAAATTGAAATGTTGGGCGATTTTACCGGTAACCAGACCATACTCAGCACGGGATCGGTACAATTCGCCGTGTTGCGCAGGGGTGATAAATATGGAGTTCGGACCTGGGACGCTAAGGCACCCATACTGGACGACTTTGCCGGAATCCCCATCTACACGCCTGATCCCTCATGGAATATCAAAGCCACCTTTCACAGATACGAACCCACAAAGTACATCGACGTCGCCACAGTGCTCGATATTTCGGAGAAGAATCCTGTGGATGGATATATCGAGTTCCAATACGCAGGCGAGACGTTCAGACTGGATGCGATTGGAGTCAGAGCCGACACCAGTCTTTTTGTGATCATAGGCGACGAAACCAACCGTAGCGAAACATACGGCGCCGGACGGTACATGTACGTCGATCGCAAGGACACCGCTGCGTCTGTATCGGAAGTATGGATCGATTTCAACCGCGCCTATAACCCCCCATGTGCGTTCACGCCGTACTCAACCTGCGCCCTTCCACCCGAGCAGAACAAGCTGCCTATCGAGATAACGGCCGGGGAGAAACGTTATGGTAGCGTGGTAAAGTAGCTACCACTCTACTACTCTACTTTCTTCAACGGATGCGCCTCGGTGTTGAAGACCACCTTTTGGTGAACGATCGGGTCTTCGTCCAAGAACAGCAAGTACAAATATTTGAGGGTTTCGGCCAGAAAGTAGGTCTCCATCCTGTCGCTCGTTTCTAGGGTCTCGACATTCATCACATCCACAAATCCTACCCCCTTCTTGCTGTAGCGCACAATGTCATTGAATATGATGCGCCCCATCTCCCTGTAGCGTTCGTCCTTCGTCGTGTGATATAAGTAGTAGGCCGACTCTATGAGCTCAGGATTTTTGTACCATGCCGGACGAACCGCCTTTTCGGCCATGTAGTCGAACTGCTCGGGCATCATTCCATTGACGTTCCACGAGTAAAAACCGGATTCCTGGATGGCCTTGGCCCTCTCGAGATCGCCAGAAAGCAGTAATACTCCACCAAAGAAGGCGTCGAGCGCGCCGTACCATGTCTGGATTCGCTCGCCGGTGTGCATGTCGGAGTGGCCATACCAGAATCCGGTGTTGGTGGTGTCAACCAGATAGGTGTGGATGGCGGTGTTCGAAGCATCCCACATCATCTTGCAATCTTGGTCACCAAACAGCGCCCAGCACTTGTACAGATATTCGTAATAGGAGTCAATACCGGCTCCAATATGGCTCTCCGTGCGGGTCCACTCCCCCGTTTCGACGTCAATCTTGAAACCGACGAGACCGATGTCGGACCTACGATCGAACAATTCGGTGAGGGCACGTTTGGGTTTATCGTAGAACTCAGTACGATTTGTGAGTTTCGAAAGTGTGCCGTATTCAAGGATGAGCGTCCCAATCTGTGCGGGATTGGAGACGCTGCCGCGAACCTGACCTGTTCGAAGGTTGACCTCCGTGTAGGGCATGCCGGTTGGGGAGTCATAGACAGGCAGCATCCGGTCAGCCAAGTCGGTCGCTTTTTCGAGGTAGAATGGATCTCCGGTGTGTTGGTAGAGCGCCGTGAGACCGCCGAGCATCCTGATCACGATCTCGAAATGGCTTACATAGATATCCTTGTCGAAATTGAGATTTTCTTTCAGATATTGATCAGACGCCATGAACTCC
>CAYZWQ010000282.1:0-2091 GCA_964481355.1 uncultured Chitinophagales bacterium | reverse complement strand
CGTAGAAGTGCTCAATGCTAAATGTTCAATGTTCAATGTCCAATGCTCGATGCTCAATGTCCAATGTCCAATGTCCAATGTCCAATGATCCTGCGTTTCCGTATCTTTAACGCTATGAAAAATCTATCCCTTCCCCTCATCATTGCGGCCGTATTCGCCGCCTCCTGCGCACCGCAGCAGACACTTAACCCCGACATCACCGCCGACGACCTGAAGGCGCATATTTCCTTCCTGGCATCCGACAGCCTCATGGGACGCCGTGGTGGTTCCGAGTATGAAAAGATGGCCGCCGACTACCTGGTCGCGCATTTCGAGCGCTTCGGACTCAAGCCCGCCGGTACGCAGGGCTTCCTTCAGCCGTTTCCCGTCACCCTCGGGGTACGCCTCGCCGATGGCAACTCCGTATCTGCAGGTGATCTCAGCTTCACGGCCGCCGACAGCTCCATCACCCCCTGGGCAAATTCGAAGAGCGCATCGGTAACCGGAAACCTCGTCTTCGCCGGATACGGCATCACCGCCCCTGACCAGAACTACGACGATTGGGCCGGCATCGATCCCACCGGAGCCGTTGTCCTCATATTGCGCTACGGACCGGACGGAGCCTCCAATCCGCATTCCGATTTCGGCGCCTTCTGGCCCCTGCGCGACAAGATCCGATCCGCCGTCGACAAGGGAGCCGCAGCAGTCATCCTCTCGCTGGCACCCGGCGAATCCGTCGAGGACGTCCTCCTGCCTCTCGAGCGTGAGCGCATGATGGCCGAATCCGACATCCCCGTGATGCAGGTCACGCCCGAGGTCGCCACTGCGCTGATGTCAGCTGCCGGACACGACCTCGCCGCGATCACCGCCCAGATCGCCTCCAGCAAGAAGGGGCAGTCGTTGGCAACTGAACTCTCCGTGAGCGTGCAGACCGCCCTCGAGCTCGACGTGCGCGACTCGCACAACGTGATCGCCCTGCTTGAAGGCACCGATCCAGCCGCCGGCACCATCGTGATCGGCGCCCACTACGACCACCTCGGCATGGGAGAGACCGGCTCGCTGTTCCGCGGACCAGAGCCGCGCATCCACAACGGTGCCGACGACAACGCATCTGGCACATCCGGCATGCTCGAGCTGGCCGAATATTTCGCCAAAAACCCGACCAAGAGCAACATCCTGTTCATGGGTTACGGATCGGAGGAAATGGGCCTTTTAGGCAGCGACTACTACGTGAACAACCCGACCGTCAGCCTTGACGACAAGCGCGCCATGATCAACATGGATATGATCGGCCGCATGGTCGATGGAAAGCTTCTGATTTTCGGTACCGGCAGCTCGCCTGATTGGGAGAGCACAATTACTGCCGCCAACACCGACAGCCTCGACCTGAAGCTCGTGCCCGACGGCACCGGTGCCAGCGACCATACCAGCTTCTACAACAAGGGAATACCGGTTTTGCATTACTTCACCGACACCCACAGCGACTATCACCGTCCCAGCGACGACACCGAATACATCAACTTCGACGGACAGGTGCTCGTGCTGAACCACGTGCGTCGCGTGGTCGAAGCCATCGACGCCATGGGCGAGGGACAGCTGGCGTTCACGACCGCCCCCGTAACCCAGACGCGCAACATGACCCTCGGCAATGTGACGCTGGGTGTGCTGCCCGACTACAGCTTTGAGGGTCCAGGCTTCAAGATCACAGGCACCACCGAAGGCAAGGCCGGCGCCAAAGCGGGGCTGCAGGTCGGCGACATCATCGTGAAGCTCGGCGACGTAAACATCAAGGACATCTACGACTACATGGAGTCGCTCAACAAGTTCAAGCCCGGTGACAAGAGCACCATCGTGATCAAGCGCGGCGACCAGGAGATGAGCTTGCCGGTGGAGTTGTGAAATAATGCCACCGCACCTGGCCCCTTCACCTCTGAGCTAATGCCACCACCCCCGGCCCCTCCACCGCTTCGCAGTGGAGGGGTGACATCAAAAATATTTTCGTCACAATGCGTAAGGAATTCCTTTGGCGATGCTCTTACAAATAGGAGTGATCAATAAATCCAAAGGAGACCGCATGCTTGTTACTGAATACGAAAACATCACAGAAAGAGT
>CAYZWQ010000281.1:0-2098 GCA_964481355.1 uncultured Chitinophagales bacterium | reverse complement strand
CCCCCGGGCCCTCGCTCCCGCCCCCTCATAATAGCGCTGCTGTCATCCTGAGCTTACACGTCGAGTCGAAGATCCCGAACGAAGTGAGGGATCGAGCGAGATGTCGGCGAAGGACCTTCTTTTTGCATCAGCCCAAAATGTCGACGAAGGATCGTCTAATCAGATTATTCCAAAACCCCAAACAACCTACCACTAACCACTAACCACTAACTACTAACTACTCCACCACTCTACTGCTCAACGCATCATACTCATCCCACAGCTTCCTCGACTCGACGATGCTTTGATCAAACCGCTGGCTCGAAGCCTGCCAGTATCCAGATGTGCCCCATATCATGCGCGCCAGTTCGACCTGCATGAAATCCATTACAATCCGGATCTCACGGTCGAATTTGTCGCGCGATATCTCAAGCCGGTCCATCGTGCTGCGGGTGGTGGAATCGCCTAAGGCCGTAAAGGATATGCCTGATTTCAGGATCACATCCTTGAATCCCTCTTCATCGGCCGTGCTGAACAGGTTGGCGGCCGCAAAACGGTTTTGATTTGGCACAAGGTAACTTTTCACTTTATCAACGCCGTAGTTCTGAAGCCAGGAAAAAAGCAACGGGTAGTGCGACCGGTCTCTCCTCACGAAATCTAGCAGAGGAGATCGCAGGGTATCGACCAAAATATGGTCAGGGATGATACCACCTCCACCATATACGGGACGGCCTGAGAGCGTCCTGAAGATCAACGAATCGGGGATGTGCTCCACGTAGTTTTGAATATCGGAGCTGGCGTCCCTGCTTCGTGTCCGGATTTCGCTGGCGTAGGCTTCGCGTCCGTTCACATAGGGCTTCTGAATGAGGCGACCCGACGGGGTGTAGTACCGTGACGTAGTGACCCTCACAATGCTGCGATCATTCAAAAGATACTGCTGCTGAACGAGTCCCTTGCCGAAGGTGCGTCGTCCCACAACCAAGGCCCGGTCGTAGTCTTGGAGCGCACCGGCCACGATTTCGGAGGCCGATGCGGAGCTCTGGTTGACCAGGATCATCACGGGCATTTCGTGCAAACGGCCATTTCGGCTCGAATTGTAGCTGTTGTTGAACTGGCGATGACGGCTTTTTGTGCTTAGAACAAGCTGCTTTCCGTCGAGAAACTCGTCGACGATGAGCAGGGCCTGCTGCAGGTATCCGCCTCCGTTATTGCGAAGATCCAGTAGAAGCTTCTTCATGCCCTGTTTTCGGAGCATTTCCGTGCTCTCGACAAACTCGGCGTGCGTCGTGGCAGAAAACCGGTTCATGCGGATGTAGCCCGTCTGAGCGTCGATCATGAAACTGGCCTCGATCGAACGGATGGGTACCGATGCACGCTTCACGGCAACCGTGTCGACCGATGCCGATCCGTGCACCTTGCGTGCAATGCTGACGATGCTGCTTTCGGGTCCTCGCATAAGATCACGAATCTTGTCGGTAGTCGCCTTCACGATGGAGACCGAGTCAATGGCCACAATCTTGTCACCCGGGAAGATTCCAGCCTTAGAAGCCGGTCCATCCTCAATCACATAGATGACGGTGGCCGTATCGCGCACCAACTCGTAACTGAGCCCGATGCCGCTGAAATGCCCCTGAAAATCTTCGAGCACGCGGGCGCTCGTGGTCGGGTTGATATACACCGAATGGGGATCCAAGCTTTGGAGCATTCCCCTGATGGCCAGCTCTGCAAGTGAGTCGGCAGCTATCTTGGGTTTTTGCTCAAATACCCATGTCCATGCCGACGTGAAATGGTCGATAACTGCCGATGGAGTCGTAACGAGTGGTACCACAACGGTGTCGAGCGGAGTTCCGTCCAATACGAGTGCTGAGTCCTTGAGGCCTCGTGCCAACCCGGTGAGACTTCCCCTTAGAAGCACGTTCATGTCGGGCTCGTCGACATAATTCTCCGTGACCCGATTGAGCGCCTGGCCATATTTATCGAGGGCTTTACCCGGATTCGTATCGAACAGGAGTATCCTCGCTATGATGAGGAAGCCGATGAATACGCCTGCCGACAAAAATCGAGTCATTGAACTGGAGGTTAAATTCGGTTACTGTCTTAGAATACCCTGTTGGACCCT
>CAYZWQ010000280.1:0-2177 GCA_964481355.1 uncultured Chitinophagales bacterium | reverse complement strand
CCCATGAAGGACATCTATGCCTTCGCCATCAATTGGATACCTTACCTTCTGTTGTTGCTTTTGCTAGTTCTGGTCGGTTGGGTTCTGATCCGATACATGAGGCAGTATCTGAGCGGAAAGCCAGAGCCGGTTCCCATCGAAATCGATGTGTTTTCGAATCCTCTCGACCAACTCGAAAAGAAGCTGCTTTCGCTACGTTCGGATGCATCGCTCATTGAACGTGATTTCAAACCTTTTTACACCATTTTGGGTGATGCTCTTCGTGAGTACTTGGAAAAAGTGCACGGATTGTTCGCTCTCGAGATGACGACCCGGGAGCTGCTGCGCGACATGGAAAGGAAGATGGTCGATCCAGACCTCACGCGCCAGACGGGCGTCGTGCTCCGATTGGCGGATGTTGTAAAGTTCGCAAAGTATGAACCTGGCATTGAGCAGGCATTGGATTCGATCCGAGAAGCGGAGAAGTTTCTGCAGATTGCTCGAATGACCGACCAACGGCGGGTAAATGAACTACAGCGCCGATTTGATGAGCAACAGGCCGAGCAGATCGCCCGCCGTGAGCGTGAGGCCCGCTTGGCAGCCGGTGAAATTGAGGAACAAGCCATGACCAACGACAAGCCAGTGGCCGATGCGGAGGTGAAGCAATGACATGGGCTAATCCAGAATGGTTTCTTGCCTTGTGGCTGCTCCCTCTGCCGCTGCTGTTCTACATTTGGCGTTATTTCACAAGAAGGACGGCTTCGATTACATTTTCGAGCTTGGCCGACTTCGGGAACATCCGTGGCAACTGGCGAGTATGGCTTCTAAGCTTGACACCTTTGCTCACAATTGCCGGACTTGCGTTAGTAATCATTTCGATGGCACGACCACAACTTGAGAACACGATCGTAGAGCGTCGTGCCGAGGGCATCGACATCATGCTGATATTGGACATCTCGACATCCATGAAGGCTGAGGATCTCAAGCCCAACCGGTTCGAGGCTGCCAAGACGGTTGCCAAAGACTTCATCGACCGCAGGATCTCAGACCGGATTGGTTTGGCCGTATTTCAGAAGAAAAGCTTCACGGTTGTTCCTCCCACGCTCGACTATGGTTTAGTCAAGAAGCTGATCGACGAAGTTGAGATGGGTCTGATTGAGGATGGAACGGCCATTGGAATGGGACTGGCCACTGGAGTTAACCGCCTTCGCGACAGTGTGGCTGAGAGCAAGGTGATCATCCTGTTGACTGACGGTCAGAACAATGCGGGTGAGATCGACCCCGTTACGGCCGCCGACTTGGCCGCCACCTACGAGATAAAAATTTACACCATCGGCGCAGGCACCCGCGGTATGGCTCCATACCCAGTCTATGACGCGGTGTTTGGGAAAAGGTATCAGAATATTGCCGTCGACATCGACGAAGACATGCTCACTGAAATCGCCCGCAAAACGGGTGGTGAATACTTCCGTGCAACCGACACCCAATCGCTCGAGCAGATTTACGAGCAGATCGACGCACTCGAAACTACTGAAGTTGACGAACTCATCTACACGGATTACAAAGACCTATACCCCTCGTACCTATTGCCAGGCATTCTGTTGCTGATCTTGGCTTTCGTCCTAGATCGGTCATTGTTGCGCGTTGAACTTGCGTAAAGAACTAACTGCCGAATTACCCGACCATCTCAATGTTAATGAAGTTAATACCGTTTTTATTTGTTGTCATACTCGCAGCATCTCAATCAGTTGAAGCACAGTCCAGCAGGTTCCAATTCACTGGAAATTACGTCTCGCATCAACTGGTTGGAAACACGGTTGAGATTGTGCATGAAAGCGGCAAAATCAGAGTGGATTATTTGACGGGGATCGGATTCAGGGTTCGTCATGGAAAGGAAGATCTTTCAGCTGCATTCTACAGCAACGCGACCGTGGAATCGGGTGATTCCTACCAAAAGCCTGAGGTGAAAGATGACCCTCGGGTGCTTCAATTAACCTCTAGCGACGACGTTCTTCTGATCCAAAAACAGCCTGTCAGATTGATCTTTCAGCACAGGGATGGAAGCATTTGGTCACGAGAATCGTTCGGTGCCGGCGCGATGGGCGACAGGGTGGCCCACGTGATGGCAAAACCTGAAAACGAGCACTACTTTGGGGTGGGAGAGAAGGCAACCGAATTCAATCGCACCGGGAAGACCT
>CAYZWQ010000279.1:0-2195 GCA_964481355.1 uncultured Chitinophagales bacterium | reverse complement strand
CGCTGCGCGAGCGCCAGGAGGACATCCTCCCCATCTTCCGGAAGTTCGTGCAAGAATTTTCCGTCAAGTATGATTCCGTATTCCAAGGCTTCTCCGACGAAGCGCGCTCCCTGTTGGTGGCCTACCGCTGGCCGGGCAACATCCGAGAGCTGCGCAACGTAGCCGAGCAGCTGGTCGTGCTCGAAAAGTCGAAATTCATCACCCCCGAAATCCTGTCCCGATATCTGTCGGGCCGTCAAAAGCAAGGGATGACCGACAATCTGCCGGCATTGCTTGGCGCGCCGTCCGGACAGACTCCACCGAATTTCGGGCAACCCGATTCGCAGGGCGACTGGATCTGGCGCACCCTCATCGAGATGCGCCACGAAATCCGCGAGCTTCGGCAGATGGTGGCCACGCTGCTCATGGCGCAGCAGGGAGCTAGAGCTGGGCGTCCGCCCTTGGCCTTGCCGCCGTCAAACCCGTCATGGGACAGCGAGCTGCCCATCCATCACATGAAGGATGTCCCCCTCGGCGTGCAGGGCATCCCCGATGCCGAAGTGAGCGCCGGTGACCGTGATAACGGCAATATCGTGCCCATCGTGACCGACGGCGCCATCCCCAGCCTTGAGGAGGCCGAGCGTCAACTCATCGAGCGCGCCCTCGAGCAGTTCGACGGCAACCGCCGCAAGGCCGCCGAAGCCTTGGGCATCAGCGAGCGGACGCTTTACCGGAAGATTGAGCAGTACGGGGTGTGATTAAACAATCATTATCAAGGATTATCAATGACTAACAATGATTATCAAGCATTATCAGTTAATTTCGAGCATGATTCATTGATTACTATTAGACACAGTTGTCTCACAATTGATAGTCATTGATCATCATTGGTAATCATTGATAATTCTTGCTAATGACTCCGTCGCGCCTTTTTATGGTTATTCTCATATTCACGCTCTTCGCCGGCGCGACGGCGTGTTTCCGCTATTCGACCACGGGCACCTCGATTCCGGCAGACGAGAACACGATCTACATCCCCTTCTTTCCCGACAACTCCAGCGGCGGCATCTCGAACCTGAACGAGCTCATGTACCAGGCCTTGGTCGACCGTTTCACACGGCGTAGTAGATTGAGGCTGGCCGACAACCCTGAATCGGCCGACATTGTGCTCGACGGTGCCATCCAAAGCTACAGTAACCGACCGTTCAGCATCGGCGCCGACCAAGCCGCCCGACTGAACCGCGTCGAGGTCGTGATCCGTGCCAGCTTCCGCTACACCCGCGAGCAACAACCACTGTGGGATCGCTCTTTCACCGGTTTCAGCGAGTATGATCCTTCTGCCAACGCACTTGAGGGCGAGTCGGCCGCAGCCCGTGCCGCTGTCGAGAACTTGGCAAATACGATATTTCAGGAGTCGGTTGGGAAGTGGTGAGTCGGGATCGGGGATCGGGGAACGGCGGTCTAAGTGCTAAATCAAATGTCAGAACAATTAACAGTAGTCAGTACCAAGCTGAAAATGAGGTGCTTTTAAACCCGCTACTTCACACGAACTCAAAACGTTGGCAACAAGTAAAAAATCAAAATTTATGAAATACAAATCTGATCATAACACAAAATTTAAATTCCAATATTTAATGGTCATTTCAACAATTTTTATTGTTCTATTTTTCTCTTCTTGTAAGGAAGTATCCAACTCGTCAAAAAACACAGAAAGTGATTTAATAGCGAAAATTAATGCTGTTCAGGAACAAGTGATGGCACAAGGAAATATGACAGAAGCAGAGGAACAGGCTTTGTTAAGTTTATGCAGCATTGTATCGCATGATGACGGTTTAGCGGCTTATACTTCTGAGAATAGTATGATATTGAAAGATGTAGAAATTGCCCCAGTCTTTAATGGCTGTGAAGAACTCTCTACAGAAGAAACAAGAGAATGTTTTAATGACAAAGTATCTGCGTTTTTTAAGCGAGAGTTTGACTTGAGTGTATCTAAAGATTTAAATCTTACAGAGCCAAAGCCAGTAGATGTTTTTTTTATCATCAACGAGTCCGGGAATCTGACGGGAATGAAAGTTCGAAATTCAGAAGTAACCGTTCAGGCAGAAATCTTAAGAGTGCTTAGAAAAATGCCTGTAATGAAACCTGCTGTTCACAATGGAAAAAGTGTTTCTGTATTATGTTCTATCATTGTTAAATATGGAAATACTATAGAAGTT
>CAYZWQ010000278.1:0-2286 GCA_964481355.1 uncultured Chitinophagales bacterium | reverse complement strand
GGTTGTTGGTTCGCAAACACCCCCAAACATGTTCCAAACAACAGAATAAGGGTTATATCAATATTTGGATACAAAGGTGCAATTGGTGCGCTGCTTGAATTATATGTCAGGGATCGTGACATTCACGAAATCTACGAAATTGTGACCGCCAAGAGAATACGATTTAAATCATATATGAGCACAAGAGAAATGCTAATGAGGCGGTCTTTTTATATTGGTGCGTTGGATCCCATTTATGGAGCGATGCATTCGATCAGCAACAACAACCGATGACAAAGGATGATTAATTTCGAATTTCGTCCACTTGAAGGTTTCACCATAGTGAGCATCGAGCAGGCCGTGTCTGCTCCGCTGGCCACCTGCCGCCTGGCCGATGCAGGGGCACGAGTCATAAAGATTGAGCGTCCAGAGGGCGATTTCGCCCGCTATTACGACCAGGCCGTGAAAGGGATGTCGACGTATTTCGTGTGGGCGAACCGTGGCAAGGAATTCATACGGTTGGATTTCGATACAGAAGAGGGGCGCGCTGAGCTGGATGCGCTCATCGCAGGAGCCGATGTGGTGGTGAGCAACTTGTCTCCCGGGGCGCTGGCCAAGCGGGGCCTGGACGGACGCAGCCTTCGGAAGGCGCGGCCGGATCTCATCACCTGCGAAATCTCAGGGTATGGACCCGACGGACCCTACCGCGACATGAAGGCCTACGACAACCTGATCCAAGCCGAGACGGGGGTGTTCGATGTGACCGGCGAAGGTGACGTACGGTCGAAAGTTGGGATATCCATCGCCGACATCAGCGCCGGCCTGCACGCGTACGGGGCGGTCCTGGAGGCCATCATCCACCGACAGAAAACCGGTGAGGGCGTGCACATCGACATCTCCATGTTCGACGGCATGGCCGACTGGATGATGGTTCCATGGCTTCACGCCGAGTACGGCGAGGGGGCACCACCCCGGGTCGGAACCTCGCACGCGGCCATCGCCCCGTATGGGGTGTTCACCACGCAGGACGGCCGGGAGCTCCTCATAGGCATCCAGAACGAACGCGAATGGGTGCGACTGTGCGAGCAGGTGCTCGACGGCGCCCTCGACCCCCACGATTCGCTGTTCGCGGGCAACGCGCTGCGGGTCAAGAACCGGCACCTCATCGATCCCGTCATCGAACGCACCCTCAGGAGCCTGCCCTACCCCGAGGCCACCCGACGCCTGCAGGATGCAAAGATTGCCTGGTCGCACGTGAACAAAGTTGCAGACCTGACCGGTCACCCTCACCTGCGACTCACCGAGGTCGACTCACCGAATGGGCCCGTGAAGCTTGCGGCGAGAGTGGCGAGGTATAGTCGGTGATCGGTGATCGGTTATCGGTTATCTGGGTGGTATCATTTCCTCTCCTACCAACTTGTTGGTGGAAGAGAAGCTAGGGGTGAGGTGGTCTTAACCGAATGTCAGCTCAAAGATCAGGATTTCGCCGTCGCCGTTGAGGATGTACAAACGATTGCCACTGAGCTGGATTCCGAGATAAGATAACGAGATACCAAATTTATGTTGATAAGAGTGTAAGTAGGTTCCATCATCCTCTCGATAAAAATCGAAAATGATGCCTTTTTCGCCCTCTGAATTTTCTCCGATGTCTATATTAATGATATGTCCGTTTTGGACTCTTAAGCCATAAGTATAAAACTGTCGATCCAAAAGCTTGGGCAAGTAATACATGGGTGGTGAATAGGCAGGTCTGTATTCTTCTGGTAAATTGGGGATTCGTCTTTCCATTTCAATACTCCCATCCAAAGGGTTTGTAATTAAATTACGTACCCAAGATGCTTTCTTTTGGTCCATTCGAACCAATAATCCTGAATACATAGTCGAGAGTATAAAATCACCATCAGAATGACCATCCAACATTCCCATAAAGACATTTGGAGCGCCAATTAAATCTCTTGATATTTCTGCACGTGGATTTTCTGATATCTTAGAAGGTCCAAGAGGCTTGCTTTGATCGTATAAATTTGAACCGTTGATCTTTTTCCATAAACCATTCTGTATTTTCAAAATATATAATGCTGGGTTCAGATATAAATAAACTATTTGTAAAGGCAAATCTATCGTAACCTGCACTTCCCATCGTTTCAGGAACACCCTCCAATGGAAATCCAACATTATAAATTAACTCATCAATATTTTTATATACTAACTTTTGAATATTTCCATTAACATCTGAAAGCATTGCATAGCCAGAATCATTTAACGCAAATCGGTTAACCGAGGCCATCTCGCCTGGACCTTGACCTC
>CAYZWQ010000277.1:0-2297 GCA_964481355.1 uncultured Chitinophagales bacterium | reverse complement strand
CGACGGTGGACGGTGAGCGATGTTTGAGTCACAACTCGAGTGTGAGGCGGTTTTTGACCGACGACTTCTTCCTGCCCCATTTGGCAAGCTGTACACTTGACGTGAAGAATTCGGCACCACGTGAGCTCATGTTCGAAAAAATATGCCTTCGCACAGAGAATTTGACGCTCTATGATCACAAGGGTAACATCTGGACTGATGTTACAACCATCACCTACAAAGGAGTGGGCGGAGACGGCGAGGTTGCCATGAGCGGCAAGCCGCCCAAAGAAGTCGAAGGTGCGACCATCGTATCGAAACCACGTGTCCATAAGGGTTCAAACTTTGCCGTCAGAACCTTCGAGCTGCTTCGCGAAATTCGGAACTAACCCAAGCATCATGAATGAATTTTTGCAATCGATCGGACTGGAGCACATCATAAGTGTCGAAAATTTCCGCTTGGTGGTCCGGGCATCAGTCATACTCTTGGTAGGACTGCCAGTATTGTTGTTCTTGCGTCGCAGCGCAAAGAGGTACATCACAAAACGATATTCACCACATTACGGAATGGTGGCGGGCAAGGCGATTTGGTATGTTGGATTTATCCTGCTGGTGCTCATCGTGCTGAACCAGTTTCAGATAAATCTGGCACCGCTTTTGGGGGCAGCCGGGGTCCTGGGGTTAGCCGTCGGCTTTGCATCCCAGACAAGCGTGTCGAATGTTATCAGCGGCATTTTTTTGATTGCAGAGAAGTCGTTCGAGGTTGGTGACGTCATTACGGTAGGAACGACAACGGGAGTCGTGATGTCGATCGATACACTGTCTGTCAAATTGCGCACATTCGACAACCGCTTCGTACGTATTCCGAATGAAACGATGATCAAGACGGAGGTCATCAACGTTTCGCGATTTCCCATCCGCCGAGCCGACATCATGGTCGGCGTGGCCTACAAGGAGGATCTCGACAAGGTCAAATCGCTGCTCAGCGACATCGCTGCATCGAATCCCAATGTGCTGAACGATCCAGCCCCACTGTTCATATTTCAGGCATTTGGAGCCTCATCGTTGGATCTGCAATTTTCCGTGTGGGCGGAAAGCGACAACTGGCTGCAGGTTAAAAACGAAATGTACGAAGCGATCAAACTACGATTCGAGCAAGAAAAAGTTGAGATTCCGTTTCCACATGTGTCCATATACAAGGGGGAAGCTACAGATCCGATGCCCTTTGAGATTATCACGAAAAACCAGACTGTGAGCAGTGAACAGTGAACAGTGAGCAGTGAACAGTGAACAGTGAACAATGAACAGTGAACAATGAACAGTGAACAGTTCCGGGGTGACTTGTTTGCCGTGCTTAGGTCTCGTTTCGTAGAACCTCCAGTGGCGGACGATTCAGTGTGCCACGGCTGTTGATCAGCGCGATCAGAAGTGTCAGTCCGGTGAGAAAAACCCATCCGATCGCAAACTGAGCCCAAGGCATGCTGAAACTGCTCTCGAAGACGAACAGCGTCAGAGCCCAGCCAGCCGCAACCGCAAGCAGCAAACCTGCCAATGATGCGAACGACGCCAGAAAGGTGTACTCTGCCAGTAAGATGCCGGTCACTTGACGTCGAGAGGCCCCAATGGTGCGCAACAGCACATTCTCGCGCATCCGTTGAAATTTGCTGATGATGACTGATCCTGTGAGCACGATTAGACCAGTGACAATGCTGAAAATGGCCATGAAACGAATCACAAAAGCGGCCTGATCGAGGATGTTTCGTACTGTTGCGAGAATCAACTCCAAATCAACCGCCGACACATTCGGATATTGCTCCACAATCTTGCGCTGCATCGAGGCCGATTGCTCGCGGGTCTCGGTACGTGTGACAAGCACCATGAACTGCGGGGCGTCGTTAAGCGGTCCGTCTGGAAACACGATGAAAAAATTGGGCTGAACTCGCTGCCAGTCAACCTTGCGTATGCTTCCAACTATTGCTTGCATGGGTACGCCTTGAACGTCGACGGTGATACTGTCGCCAATCGATACTTGCAGGTCCCTCGCGATGTCCTCTTCCAGCGAAATTGGAATGGCTCCGTCGCCCGGTGCCCACGTTGATGTGAGGTCACCACTCAACAGTTCCTCGGTGTTCACAAGCTCCGATCGGTATGTGCTTCGGTATTCACGGTTCAGTGCCCACCGTGGAATGGTACTTGTGGTGTCGCGTATCATTGATTCGACACTGCGTCCCTTTATCTGCGTGAGTCTCATCGTCACAACAGGCACCTCGAAGAGCACAGGCAAACCGGTTTCCTGCACGATTTGTTTCACGCCGCCG
>CAYZWQ010000276.1:0-2327 GCA_964481355.1 uncultured Chitinophagales bacterium | reverse complement strand
CGCCTGATCGGTCAGTCATCCATTCCGTAGCGCATCTGCTCAGGTGTCAGCTTCAACTCGGGGAGGTCGTCAATCTTAGGCTGTGTTTTGGTCTTTAGCTGTGGGGTTGGCTTCGAATTTCCCGAGCTCGTACCCGAAATGGTCCCGTTTGACTTTGGCGTCATCAGGAATCCGAAAATGGAGCCGGTCACACCTCCTATGATGTGCGCCATCTGTGAAATATGGTCCTCACTGAAAGCGGCAAAGATTTCACGCCCGAGGTAGATCATTGCAACAAGGATGAATGTGAGCGGAATTTTCCCCGATTTCGCATTTGCGAATGAGCCGAGCAGGATCATCATGAAAGCCACGCCGCTTGCACCTAGCAAAGCTTCACGGAAAAACAGAGTGACAATCACCCCTGTGACCAACGCTGTGAATGCAACCATCAAAAGCAGGCGGGCTGAGCCGTATTTCTCCTCCAATATGGGGCCAATCAACAATATGACGGCGAAGTTGCTCAGAAGATGATCCCAATCGGCGTGGCCCAGCACATGGCCAAAGATGCGGACCCATGTCATCGGATCCAAGAACGATCCATCGGGATACACGACCATGACCGATTGAATGATCGTGCCATTGAAAAGTGGATCGACAGCCAATATGATCATGGCCACCAGCGTATGTGTGAGCACCACGGGTGCATTGTAATGTAGGCGCATATTCGTTGGTACGTTGAGTGATTCAGAAGGTTTCGGGGTAGGCAGCAGACGAACGAAGGTCCGGAAGCGACGAAGGATGTCTCAGTCTAATGCCATCAGGTTGTCCCCATCTTGACGGATCATTCCCTCGCTCCCCAACCAGTTGATGCTTCTCGAAAGCCTGTCCTTCCTCCATTTCAATCTCCTGTTCAGTTCACTCAGGCTCAACGGGGCATCACGAAGTAACTCCAGCACTTCATTTGAGTCCTTGCCAAGATCATGATGATCTTCAACTCTGCCGCCCGATAGGCATACGTCACAGTAGCCACATTTTTCAGGCACGTCCGTCTCTCCAAAATACCGTCGGAGATAGGCGCTACGACACTGCTTGGTGAGGGCGTAACCCTCCATAAAATCGAGCTTCACCATGAGGTGACGCCGATACTGTTCCACGGTGTCGCGACTTACGGGCACCTTGGCCTGCCGTGGCTCAATGAGCTCGACAAGGGGTCTGCCATCTCGAGCTTCGTAGTCAAGATGTCCATCGAGACGGAACACTTCCAGCCCCTTGATGATTGCATTTCGGCTCAAGCCCAGACGTTCGCACACAACGTCCATTTCAATGAAATGCATGTTGTTCATGGCATCGTTGGCGTAGAGTCTTCCCAACTTGTCTCCAAAGGCGTCCTTGGCCGGGTTCTTGCCGCCCGTTGGATTGCAAATGTGTTCCAAGCCGCTTTTGAAGTGAACACCCACTGAGGGTGGGTAATCGTCGGTCATGGCGATCACACCATAGCGCTCCAACGCCCTGAGTACATGGGTGATCATTTTCAAGGGCACGCCCGATCGCTTATGCACGGATTCCAGATCGACGGCACAGGCGGTGTCGTGTTTAGTTCCGAGTGCCAAGTCGAGGCTGTCGCATAGCGCAGAGTACACCTTGTGAAGGATTTCCAAATTTGGATGCGATTGGTCGGTCTGCTTACGTAGACGGTCGAGGTCAGATTGTGAATACAGCAGCACGGGGAAGGAAGGCAGCCCGTCTCGCCCAGCCCTGCCGGCCTCCTGATAGTAGGCTTCGATCGAACCGGGTACCGCCCAATGGATCACATACCGACAGTCGGGCTTGTCAATGCCCATCCCGAAGGCATTTGTGGCCACAACAAGCGGGAGGGTGTCATTAATCCAGTCGGTCTGAACCTGCTTGCGCCTGTCTGCCGAAAGTCCAGCGTGATATGCTGCAGCTTTCATGCCGCCCGAGCTAATCGATTCGGCGAGTTGTTCACATTCACGGCGTGTGCCTGCATAAATGAGTCCGGATCCGTCGGCCCTAGACAGCAACTGCCGAAGTTTCGAGCGTTTTTGGTGAGTCGGAACTACCCACCACTTCAAATTGCTTCGTTCGAACGTCTTTGCAACCACGGTCGGATTCTTGAATTGCAGACTTTCGAGGATGTCGTCCTTCACCCGCGGGGTTGCCGTGGCCGTCAACGCCATCCATCGTGGTTGAATACCCGTCAATTCAATCCAGTTGCGAATCTGCCGGTAGGAGGGCCTGAACTCATGTCCCCATTCCGATATACAGTGAGCTTCGTCGATAGCCACCAAATCTACATTCAGATCGGGCACTTCATGCTGGAAAAGCGG
>CAYZWQ010000275.1:0-2350 GCA_964481355.1 uncultured Chitinophagales bacterium | reverse complement strand
TCGGCTTCAGCACAGCCACTGCACAACGAAACCAAACTTCCGCTCCCTCCCAACAGACTTCTGCCGAAAGCAATTTCGATAAACTTACTGCCGGTGCCGAACACCAATCCGGATTTTTTGACACCTACCGTAAGGACGACAAGCTTTATCTCGCGGTCCCGGCCGATATGATTGGCAAGGACTTTTTGCTGAACTACCAAATTGCCAGAGGAATCGGATCCAGCGGCGTTTTGGGGGGAACGATGCTGAACATCTTCGAAGCGAACTTGGTCGCTTTTGAAATGCGCGAGGGAAAATTATTCCTCGTCCAGCGTCCTCATCGTTACAAAGCGGAAGAAGGCAGTCCCGAGGCTGCATCGGTTGACTACAGTTACGGCGATTCAGTCCTCGAAACGGCCAAGATTGAGGCATGGTCCGACGATAAATCCATGATTCTCATCAGTGTGTACGACTGGTTCGTCAGCGACCTTTCGAATATCAGCCAGCGGGTGCAGAACGCAGCCTCATCTCGCCCTGGCACCCCTGGTCGCGTCAGCTTCGACAAAAGCCGGAGCTATATCGAAAGCGCCAAATCGTTTCCGCTCAATACGAACATCCGTGCCAGCCTCACCTTCAGGAACAACGAATCGTCTGGGCCGCGTACGGTTGCCGACAGCCGTTTCATCCCGGTATCCATCTTCTACTCGATGGCCGCGCTGCCCGAGACCCCAATGAAAACCCGCGAGGGGGATGAGCGCCTCGGCTACTTCATGACGGTTCACAAAGATTTCACGAACGACGACAAAAGCTTCTTTAAACGCAACATCAACCGCTGGCGCCTGGAATGCGATGGCCCAGCAGACAGCGACGGTCTTTGTACTCCGAAGAAGCCCATCACCTATTACCTTGATCACACCATTCCGGTTGAGTATCGCCAGCCTATGATGGAGGGGGTCCTTGCTTGGAACGATGCCTACGAGGCGGCTGGATTCAAGAACGCCGTGAAGGTCGACATGCTGCCAGATGGAGCCGATCCGGAGGATATCCGCTATGCGACCCTGCGTTGGAGCAGCTCCGACCAGTCGGGCTACAGCGCCATCGGTCCGTCGATCGTTGATCCGCGCACCGGCGAAATCCTGGATGCCGACATGCTTTATGAGGCGAATATGATCATCGGCACACGAAATTCGCAGCGTCAGCTGGTCGAACCCAGAAGTGCCATCGACGAAATGTACATGGCAACCGATGATGAAGTTGAGCTGATGTCGCAAGGCGTGAAAACGGGCAGCTTCTATGCCGAAGTTGGCGCACAACAGGATCTGGTGCGCAGCTTCCTGCTGTTTGGAGGTGCGATGCGCGCTGGAGAGGATGTGCCCAAGACCTTCCTCGACTCGTTCATCCGCTGGGTCACCATGCATGAGGTGGGCCACACCATGGGTCTGCGTCACAATTTTAAATCCTCGGCCGACACACCGAACAACCGGCTTACGGACACGTCGTTCACACAGAAAAACGGAGTATTCAGCTCCGTGATGGAATACCCCGCTGTAAATCTTGGCAAAAACACCAGCTCTGACGGCCACTACTACAATGTTGGCGTCGGTTCATACGACCGTTGGGTGATCACATACGGATACACGCCAGACGATGCGAAGGCTGCGTCCACAGCCCGACTCGCAGCCCAGCCAGGACACGCTTTCTCTGACGATGCCAGCGGTGCAAGTGCGATCGACCCGCTTGTAAACACCTACGATCTCGGTGGCGACCCGCTTGCCTGGGGCCGCGAACGAGCCGATATGATCAACACGATGATACCTCGCCTGCCTGAGATCGCCCTCGACGACAATTTGCCGTATTACGAGCTTACCGACATGTACCAATCGTTGCTGCAGCAATATTCGAGGGCTTTGGCACCTACGGTGAAGTACATCGGCGGGCAGTATCTGTATCGCGAACGCGTCGGAGACCCCGACGGACGAATGCCGTTTGAGCCCATCAGCAAGGCCAAACAGCAGGAAGCACTCGACATGATCGTAGACTATGCCTTCGATGCCGATGCCATGAATCTGCCGCAGGAGGTGTTCCAACAGTTCGGTGCAAACCGCATGAGCCATTGGGGGCTTACCAACACCTATGGCGGCCGTGTCGACTATCCACTGCATCAAACTTCGTTGGGTTTTAAGACTTCCCTGCTCAACCAGCTGCTCAATCCGACCCGCCTTGAGCGGATCCGCGACACCGAGGTCAAATTTGGCGCAGCCAACACGGTGACCATCCCCGAGCTGATGAAATCAGTCACAATGTCCATTTGGGAGGAGATTTGGACCAGCCCAGGAAAAAACATCCCAAGTACGCGCCGGGATCTTCAGCG
>CAYZWQ010000274.1:0-2383 GCA_964481355.1 uncultured Chitinophagales bacterium | reverse complement strand
AGCTCGAGCGGGTACTACCGCCGTGCGGATTGTCGACCTGCAAAAGCACTATTTCCTGAAAAGTGAGACGGTACGGGCTCTTCGCGGGGTGACGTTTGACGTTCCGGCAGGCGACTACGTGGCCATCATGGGCCCCTCCGGTTCGGGCAAAAGTACCCTGCTCAACCTGCTCGGCTGTCTTGATCGCCCGACGTCTGGCTCCTTTTTTCTCGGCGATGACAATGTCGCCGAAATGAACGATGACCAGCTCTCGGAGATCCGCGCCTCCCGGATTGGTTTTGTCTTCCAGTCCTACAACCTGATTCAACAGTTGACCGTCGTCGAGAACATCGAAGTTCCCCTGTACTACATGGGACGCCTCGATGCCCAAGCTCGCGAACGCTGCAAAAAACTCGCCAAGATGGTCGGACTGTCCGAACGCCTCGATCATCGCCCCACCCAATTGTCTGGTGGGCAGCAGCAACGCGTCGCCATTGCCCGGTCGCTGGTCAACAACCCCTACTTCATTCTGGCGGACGAAGCGACCGGTAACCTCGACTCGGTTACGACCGAGGAAATTCTCGCTATCTTCCAGAAGCTGAACGATGAGGGCCGAACCATCATCATGGTCACCCATGAAGATGACGTGGCCGCTCATGCCAAACGGGTCATCCGCCTGAAAGACGGGATCATCCAATCCGATCTGGTGAACGAAAACCGGTTGGTGTTCTCCGCCGAACGATTGGCCAAGGTGGCTTACAACTCGGAGGATTACCAGGACACCCCGGCTGGCGAACTTGCCTCCTGAGACCGTCCTCTCCTGTGGCCCCTCACGGCCAGGGAGAATTCCTCCGCCCTGCCTTTCACGCCCTCACAAGATTCCGGCCTTCCAAGATTCCTTGCACCGCGACCCCGACCATGCAATTTCTCCGCACCTGGCAACTCGGTATCAAAAGCCTTCTGCTCCATCCGATGCGGTCTGCGCTGACGGTGCTGGGCATCTTTATCGGCGTGGCAAGCGTTATCTGGCTGCTGGCGATCGGTGAAGGAATCAGCCAGAAGGCTCAAAAGCAAATCGAGGAACTGGGCGCCGAGAACATTATCGTGCGGTCCATCCAGCCACCGGATGAGTCGGTCAGCTTTTCCAGCACAGTCAAAGCCTTTGGAGTGACCCGGGCCGAATTCAAGATGCTTTCGACGACCATCCCAACGATTCGGGACATCATCCCGATTCGCGAAGTCGTCAAGAAGTTTTCGAATACCAACAATGCCAACGTGAAACCGGTGGATGGACGCCTCGTTGGCTGTACACCGGAATATTCGGAAATCACCAAACTCAGTATTGACCGCGGGCACTTTCTGACTCATCGCGAAATCCAGTCTCGCGCAACGGTCTGCGTGCTGGCCCATGATTTGGCTCAGTATCTGTTCCCCTCTGACGACCCGATCAACAAACAGATTTTCCTTCCGGAAAGCAAGGAATACTACAAAATCGTCGGTGTTCTCAAACCGCGAAACGCCACCGCGGCAATCGGTGGCTCGCTCGCCGCCCAGGACTTCTCCAAGGACGTGTACATTCCGATCACGACCATGCAGCAGCGTTACGGTGACATGGAAGTGAAAATGGCTTCGGGCAGCTTTTCGCGAAAGCAGTTTGAGCTGAGCCAAATCACCATTCGGGTCAAGAATGTGGACGATGTACCCAAGAGCGCCGAACTGATTCAGGCAACTCTCAAGTCGAAGGATCCCAATCGGCAAGACATCTCGGTGATCGTGCCCTACGAACTGCTTGAGCAGGCCAAGACAACCCGCCTGATGTTCATGATGTTCATGGGCCTGATTGCGGCAATCTCGCTGATTGTCGGCGGGATCGGGATCATGAATATCATGCTGGCAACCGTCACCGAGCGCACCCGCGAAATTGGTATTCGTCGAGCTCTGGGCGGGAAACGAAAAGACATCATTCGCCAATTCCTCGTCGAAACCATCGCCTTGTCGGTAGTGGGTGGTTTGACCGGAATTCTGGGCGGCCTGCTCTGCCCGGTGATCATCGACAATGGGATGGCCTTCGTGGAAAACTTCTTCCCGCGCGTCTACGCCAACCTGCCCGATGTGGCTAAGGAAATGCGGCCCCAACTCGTTCCAGCCTCTTTCCCAATCGCATTCGGGATTTCGGTGATTGTCGGAGTGGTGTTCGGCATCTATCCGGCTATGCGGGCTGCCAAGATGGACCCGATCGAAGCCCTGCGGCATGAGTAACGTGAGTTGGCAGTTGCTAGTTGGCAGTTGCTAGTTGGCAACGCTAACAACTCCCTGCCTGCCTCGCGGACAAGCGCCGAGCTCGCGCGGCATTCCGCATTCCGCATTCCGCATTCCGCATTCCGCATTCCGCATTCCGCATTCC
>CAYZWQ010000273.1:0-2495 GCA_964481355.1 uncultured Chitinophagales bacterium | reverse complement strand
AGCCGGTCGCCAAACAGGTTGAAGTTGAGGTTGCTCATGAAGCCGATCTTTGGATTGTCGTAGGTCAGATCGGTGTTGAGAATGAAGGGCGACTGTCCTTGCAGACTTCTGGTAGAGCCGGCGCTTGGGTCGTTCTGACGGATCACAAAAAGCTCCCCCTCCGGAATGTCTACCACGGAGCGGACAAACGTCAGGTTGGTCGAGAGCGAAAATGGATTGAATGCACTGCCTATGGAACCGAGTGACTTCCTGAATTCAAATTCAAGACCGTACACTTCTCCAACAGGCACATTCTGAATGGTTGACGAACGGTTCACATCCACACGAATGGCACGTTCAATCGGGTTGGTCATTCTCTTGTAGAATCCTGAAACCGACACGAGCTCGCCAGCCGTGGGGAACCATTCCCATCTAAAATCGGCGTTCTTGATGAGCGTTCTGCGCAATGAATCGTTTCCTGTGAATACGAAATCTCCTACGAAGTCGAAGGTTGCATAGGGTGCCAATTCGCGAAAATTTGGTCTGGCGAGCGTATTCGTGTAGGATACTCGGAAATTCATATTGTCATTCAGTGAGTAGATGAAATTCGCCGATGGGAGCAAGTCCTGATCATCGTTGATGCCGGGCCGTACCGTTGAATCCGCACTCGCCGTGATCTGGTAGGTGTCCTCAAATCTGACGCCGCCCACGAATCGCAGGCGCTCCGTCACTGGAACCTCCATCATTGCATAAACCGCCATGATCTCCATGTTGGCGGCATAGTCGTTCCTTATGTTGGAAGCATCGGTTATGTAATTTGAGAAAATGAACTGACTACCCTGCTGAGCAGCTATCCCTACATTCTTGAAGAATTCATTGGCGTTCGGGGCGAACGTGTTATAGGAGACGGGGGAACGGCTGCCGGTGCGGTACTCGAAGCGACGTTCAGAGAAATCGCGATTGATGTCCTGATAGTAGGCTCCAAACTTGGCCTTGGCGGTATTTGTCGTGTGCACTTTGAACGGAATCGTCACATCGAACGTGGCGTTGATGTTGTCTTCTTTGAGATCTCGGAAGAAGCGTGCCGGCCTGGGGTAGAGTGCTGAAGCGATCGAATAGCTGGTGTCGCCGGAGGTGGATACGGAATAACCGCTCGTGAAATAACGAAGGTCGGGTTCATCCTGCGTATTCTTGGACGATGAGACACTCCAGTCTATTCCGATGCCTCCCAAACCTGGAACTGTGTGTTTGCCACGGCCCTGGTATGATTGCAATGCGCGCTCGGTGTATTGCATCACCCTCGTTTCATAGACTCCAGTGGGTGTTTCCTCCCAGAATCCGCTCAAGTAGCGAGCAGTCGACGAGCCGCTTTGAGTACGAAGGAACGTGCCACTGACCTTGTGCAAGTCGCTTAGTTTATAGGATGCCGATATCAGGCCGCCTATGTCGACGTTCGTGGCACCCATTTCATCACTCAACTGGTACAAATTCGTCATTCTGCTGTCAGGCGCTATTTGTCCTACAAGTTGGTATCTGCCTGAAACACCATCTTGGTAAGCATCGAATGAATTGTTGTAGGATAGGCTGGCAGTAAAACCAAGCTGCCTGCCAAAGACACGTGCCTGATTTCCGGTGGCGATCGAGAGGGAACGGTTCACGGGGATCGACATCGATTCAGGGCTCATCTCAGCACGGAAGAGTCGGGATATTTGATCGAGCTGTTGCGCCTTCTCGGCATTGAATCGAGCTTCAGATTCAAATGGGATTCGAATACTGCGATCGCGAAGCATCTGCGGCATGGCGCGCATGCCATTGTCGAATCCAAGCCAATCGGTGTTGCTGTTTTCAGGCATGATGGCGCGCGAGCCTGTGGCGACCGTGTTATACGAACTGGATATGGACGCTTGGAAGGTGAAGTTATCGGGGAAGTCCTTTGTACCCACATTGATGAGGCCACCACTGAAATTACCCGGCTTATCGGGAGTAAAGGTCTTCAGCGTGACAATATTCTCGAGAAGGCTACTTGGAAGCAGGTCCAGCTGAAACGATTTGCGATTCGGGTCTGAGCTTGGCAAATCGCTCCCGTTAAGCTGCGTGCTCGAGTATCTGTCGCCCAAACCACGGATGAAAACGTACTTGCCGCCGATGACCGATGCTCCGGTCACCTTTTTCATGGCATCGGCAGCATCGCTTGAACCGGCACGGCCAATCGCTTCGGCCGATATGGCGTCTGAAACGGATATCGACTTTTGACGGTCGCGGAGCAGAGCCACTTCGTTGTTTCGGATTGCCGAGGCAGACACGGTCACTTCCCCGAGATTGAGGGCCTCCGCCTCGAGCGAAAAATCGACCCTGGTGGTCTGACCCGCCACGACGACGACCTCCGTGATACGCTTGCGGTTGTAGGAAATGTAAGAGGCGACCAAAGTGTAGGACCCAGGTTCCACATTGTCGATCGTATAATTGCCGTCGAGGTCGGTCGATTTACCAATGAGGGTACCCTCAATGAAAACGTT
>CAYZWQ010000272.1:0-2580 GCA_964481355.1 uncultured Chitinophagales bacterium | reverse complement strand
TGTCATTGTGAGCCCATCTCCGAGCCGAAGGCGAGGAGTCAGCCGAACAACCTTGTATTCTGTCGCAGCCCCGAGGAGTCAGTCGAACAACCTTGCTTGGATTGTTGCATAGCTTGGAGTCAGCCGAACAACCTTGCTTGTCGCCACTAGTGCCCATGCTAGTGCATACGAACAACCTTCTTTTTCATATATTCCCCCAAATTCAATGTTCCACATCTTATTGCTATGAAAAAGCCATTACTGGGGCTATTAATTGCCCTGCTCGTATCTGTTTCGCCCGCCTCCGCCCAGAGTTCCGACTACACAGATCTGAACAAATACCCCCGCACAGAGCTGCTGTACATGGAGTCAGCCACCGAGGCCGAGCGTGCGGCCATTGGCGCCCTCGGCATCGAAATCATCAGCTGGGTGCGCAACAACCTGTACATCATCGCATCGCCGACGGAGCGTGACTTAATGCGTGAACGCGGGTTCAAGTTCACTGAGGTGATGAGCAAAACCGACGAGCTCACCTTGTACAAGCGGGCCATGTACGGCGATACGATGAAGCTGCCTGCCATCTATCACACCTATGAGCAAATACTGGAAGTAGTTGACGAACTCATCGCCACTTACCCGAACCGCATATCGAAGGAGGTGATCGGGCAGACCCAACAGGGCAAGCGCGACATTTATGCCGTCAAGGTCTCGAACGATGTACGGGTAAGTCACGACCGGCCGGTGTTCCTTTTCACGGGCGCCATCCATTCGCGCGAGCTGGCAACTCCCGAGATCAATCTCGAATTGATCAAGCGTCTGGTGAGCGGATACGACACCGACGCTCGCATCAAGGGATGGCTCGACTCCTACGAAATCTACTTCATCCCAGTGATCAACGTGGACGGCCATTTTATTGTGACGCAGAATGTTGACCCGCGTTGGCGTAAAAATGCCCGGGATGCCACCGACGACTGGAAGACCGTGACATACCCCCTCGGAATCGACCTTAACCGTAACTACGACTTCAACTTCGGTATTGGCGGGTCGGACGATCCCATGAGTGTGCGCTACCGTGGCGAGGCGCCATTCTCCGAATCGGAAGTGCTGGCCGTTGCCGGTTTGGTTGAGCGCATTCGTCCAGTGTTCTCCATCAACTACCACAGTCAGGGGGAAGTCATCTTTTACCCATGGGACTGGCGTGGCATGAAGGCACCCGACGACAGACTGCTCACCGAAATGGCCCGCGGCATCGCCGACCAGATCACCAAGATGGACGGATCGGGACCGTATGACATCGCCTATGGTGCCGGACTGGTCGGGCAGAGCTACCCTTGGCTCTACGGACGATACGGTACCTTCGATTTCATTGTCGAGACCGGCCGCGGCGCACATATCTTTCCTGAAGATGAGGTGCGTGGCGTCGTCGAGGCGAATATTCCGGGAGCGTTTTGGCTGTTAGATCGGGGCATGGGTCCAGGGTTGGCGGTGAAGGTATCCGACGCGTCTGGCAAACCAGTTGCCGCCCAGGTGTGGATTCCTCAGATCGAGACAGAAGAAGTTGACCGTCGCACCACGAAGGCAAGCACGGGAAGGTATTATCGTCCTCTGAAGCCCGGCAAATACAATGTGGTGATCAGCGCCCCGGGCTACCAAACCCAGACCTTCCGTCAGTTTGAAGTGAAGGATGGGGTTTGGACGGAGCTTGAAGTCCAAATTAAGGAGTAAGAAGGTTGTTCGCGGACATTTCGGCGCTTTGCCTCAATACGTATGTTTTAATAAGAAGGTTGTTCGCCGACACTTCGGCTTCGCCTCAGTGTGTCAGCTCACAATGACATGCTTGCGCTTTTATATAGGCAAGAGGGCGGCGCAAAGCGCCGCCCTCTTTTCTTTAATATCTGTTGAAACGATGTCATCCTGAGTTGACACACCGAGTGCAACGAGGTGTCGACGAAGGACCTTCCTACCTTCTGCTCCACTCGGCCCAGCCGCCGGGGTAGTGCAGCACGTTCTCGAAGCCCTGCTTTTTCATGGCGTTGAAGGCTTTGGGGCTGCGTCCTGCGCTGTGGCAATAAACCACGTAGGTTTTGGATGGATCCAGCTTGGCGATCTGGTTCTCGAAGTTGCCGGCCATGTAGTCGATGTTCACAGCGTTACCGATTTTTCCAGCACGAAGTTCCATCGGTGTGCGCACGTCGAGGAACACCACATTGGTGTCGGCAATAAGAGCGGCCACCTGGTCGCCGGTCAAATCCGTGGCGGTCTTCGGTGACTTCGGCATGAGCGCGTAGTAGCCGGCGGCGATGAGGACAACTAAAATTAACAGAACGGTGTAAATGGACATTTTTTTCGTCTTTGTCATCTTAAAGTGAGGTTTCTGGTTGGCAGGGTGAACACGCCGTTACATCGCTCTTACCATGGATGGGTCAGAACGGTATATCTTCGTATTTTACGGTTTAGTTTATCATTGATCAATACCAACGAAACAAACCATGCCCACACCCCGTTCGCTTGGGTATTTCATGCCGGCAGAGTGGCACCCGCATTCGGCCACTCTCATGAGTTGGCCGTCGAACCGCGACACCTGGCCGGGAGAGCGTCTCG
>CAYZWQ010000271.1:0-2589 GCA_964481355.1 uncultured Chitinophagales bacterium | reverse complement strand
TGTCAGATAAATGGGATGATTGGATAAGAAGAGGAGGTACCGCGGATCTGTGGGATCAATAAGATCATATGATGGGAGTGGTTGTAGTCACTTTTGGATGATAATGTGGGATCAGAGGTGGCAAAGCGTCTGATATGAACAGTAGCCGACCGTTTGCCATTTGGTTGCGAACGGAAATTGGCCTAAATTAGTTGTTGTAAACAAATAAATGATGCGTGAGGGAATCGACACCCAACATCCCAATTCATGAATTAAATTGACACATCATGGTAACTGTAAGCAGGGCATCGGAGCGATTGATGCTTGACAGGGGCAAGTTCGTCATGCGCCGCGTGTATCCGGGATTGAAACGAAACAACCGAAACGACCGTGGGCTTGCCACGCTTGGGGCGTTCGACCACTCCACGTTGGAGCCCGGCTTCACGATCGGGATGCACCCACACGCCAACGACGAGATCCTGTCATACATGCGTCGCGGAACCATGTATCACAGCGACAGTGAGGGCATCCACATGCCGATCAATCATGCCAGGATGATGATGATGAACGCGGGAAAGGTCATCTTCCACGAAGAGGACGTGCCTGAGGACGCCGACCCGATCGACATGTTGCAGGTGTTTTTTCGTCCGCATACCGACGATCTCAAACCTAAGGTGCAATTTGCCGATTTCGAGGAGGAGTTCTCCGACAACGAATGGCGGTGGATCGGCGGACCAGAACACAGCGACGCACCCCTGAAGATCCGTAGCGAGTCCTGGCTCTACGACACGCGTCTGCTCGATGCTGCCGAAATCAAGACTCCAGAGCTGACGGGGCGCACAGGCTACCTCTACGTTTTTTCGGGTTCGGTGCAGCTTCCCGATCATGACATTGTGCTCGAAAAAGGGGACGGGGTCCTGGTTGAAAACGAAGATATCCTCGTGAAAGCGCACCCAAATGCCGAAATCGTCTATTTCATGGTCGACGAAACGGCGCCCTACTCGAGGAACGGGATGTACAGCGGATAATCGTTGTCATACCCCCGGAGAAATGTGAGTGTGAGGGCAACACCCTGAACTGATGGCAAGACCCGACTATCTTTCACGACGGTAACCGCCTGGAACGCCCTTTGGGGATAGCACAAGTTGCCAAAGCTGGTTTTTCCGTGCCCGGAAGGAGCCGGCACATGAGAGCAAATAATATTCCCACATTCGATAAAAAGATAAGCCGAAGCGGTTGGTGATGGCTTCCCTGTTTCGGGCTACATTTCGATGCCACTCCATCAGTGTGCGATCGTAATCGGCTCCAAAATTATGCCAATCTTCCATGATGAAGAGGTCTTCACTGGCAGCGGATATCTGCGATGCCGATGGAAGCATCGAGTTTGGGAAAATGTATTTTTCTATCCACCGGTCGGTATGCGTAACCGTCACGTTGCTTCCAATGGTGTGTAGCAAGAACAAACCATCAGGATTTAGCATGTCGGCCACTTTTTGGAAGTACGTTCGGTAATTCTTGTATCCCACATGTTCGAACATGCCGATGGAGTAGATGCGGTCAAAGCGGTCATCGAGTTCACGATAATCGGTGAGGATATACTGTACAGGAAGCGAGCCTTTATTAGCTGTGGCAAAGGCAGCTTGCTGCTTCGACACCGTTATGCCTAATACTTCTACTCCATATTTCTGAGCGGCATACATGGCCGCCCCACCCCAGCCGCAGCCAATGTCGAGAACTCTCATGCCTGGTTTCAGATCCAATTTCTTGAATACAAGATCCAGTTTTGCGATTTGGGCGTCATCCAAGTTTGTGGCATCCTTCCAGTATCCACAGCTGTAGATCATACGCTGATCGAGCATTAGGGCGAATAGATCATCATCCAAATCATAGTGGTGTTCGCCAATTTCGTAGGCGGCATACTTTTGTGGATTCAGTATTCTCGCCTTGATGCTTTCAATGAGCCAATGCCTGGATCGTACGTTTTGGTCAAGCTCCTCGGATAACACTCGATAGAAGAACTCATCCAGTTGTGGTGAGTCCCACCAGCCCTCCATGTAAGCTTCACCGAGGCCAAGCGAGCCTTGGATGAGGACTCGGGCGAACAGCTCTTCGTTGTGGACAATCACATCATAGGGCTCGTTGCCATTGATCGACACACCGGCTTTCGAAAGCAGCGATGCAAATTTGTTCTTGTAGGTATCCATGGACACGCACCTCACACATTATAACGCACCCTTTATAGATACGAAAAAATGATGAATGATGCGGGCGGTTTGATCACTCCGTTCGCCATGCGTGAAGGCTGGTAGGTGGAGTCGTATCACGGTACGGTGCAACTTCATCGTTGCTTGCCATGTGATGCGTCACGACTCCACCCTTCTATATCTGCCGTAATACCGGTATGATCTGTGGCTCTAATTCTGGCTCATGCCGGCATCCAAGGCTTTCTTGATGCGGGCGCGAGCTTCCTCAAGGTGCGCCTTGGTATAGTCGTCGAAAGCGAATGCCGGTGGCTTGAGGCGTCCCTCGATGCGGTCATGCAGATCCTGAAGAGTCATTCGTGCGACGGATCGGGCATCGGCTGGTGTGTCGGCCGTCGGATTCGTGACC
>CAYZWQ010000270.1:0-2628 GCA_964481355.1 uncultured Chitinophagales bacterium | reverse complement strand
ATCCGAGTGTTGAAGTCGTCGACATGGTCGAAATTGACGAGACGGTAGTGCGTGCATCCAAACTGCACATGCCTGGGGTTGGCGATTTTGACAACCCCAAACTCAATGTGCTCTATGAAGACGGCATCGCATTCGTTAAGAATGTCAAGGTACCGTACGACATCGTCATCATTGACGGATCGGACCCTGTTGGACCGGCACAAGGCCTGTTTCAAAAGGAATTCTATCAGAATTGCTACAACGCACTTGCCGATAACGGTATCCTTACGGCTCAAACCGAATCGCCATGGGTTCCATCCTACCACGACAGCATGAGGAGCGTGTTTTTTGCATTGCGCGACATCTTCGCAGTGTCGAAGATGTACCTTGCCTTCATACCTCTCTATCCGGCTGGTATGTGGTCGATGGCGTTTGCAAGCAAAGGCGTGAATCCGCTCGACGCTGCCATCGTTGACAAAGCTGGCAAAGCATGCGGCACCTATTTGGATGGCCTCAACTATTACAATGCCGCCGTTCATACGGGAGCATTTGCATTGCCAAATTTTGTTGCCGACATTGTGAAATAAACCCAAGTCGCAAGAAAATATGACCAAGCCCCGTTATTTCTCCGTGAAGTGCATTTCCGGAGAACTACGGGGCTTTCTTTTTTGCGTCATACTGGTGGCTGGATCTTTCATGCCTGCGATGTCGCAACCGACCCGAGACCAAACAGCAAATGTCTTACTGTTGGTGTTTGGAGGCGATTCCGTTTCGGTTGCAAGACATGTGAGCCTGAACGATGTGCAGGAGATGGTGTACGAAGAGGCCTGGCGATACGGTTATTTCCGATCAGAACTTAAATCCCATCAGCTCAGATTGGACACCCTGATTGCCGAATTCAAGGGTCCCGGGCGTTTTAAGTGGACATCGGATCCGATTTTGTGGAATTTCGATATCACTGATGGTATCTATGCCAGCGATTGCAGATTGTCGAATAGATGGTATGATGAAAATGAGGTTGAGGCTTGCATTCGGCTGCAAACGGATGAACTCGTCCGGCAGGGGTTTCTGGACCCGTCGATCACATTAGACTCACTAATTATTGAAGACGGTTCGCTGTCTGTTTCCGCGGCATTCTCCATACAAACAGGAGAGCCTGCGACACTCTCGGAGGTCACATGGAACGGATTAAGTAAAACGGGGTCGATTTGGCTGAACAAGGTTATAGGTGCTCAAAAAGGCTTAGTACTAAATCAGGCCAACATTGCCCGAATGTCTCAAAAGTTGAGCAATACGAGGCTTTTCGACGATGTTTCAGAACCTGAAGTCATCAAGAACGATCAGGCTTGGGAGTTGTCGTTCACTGTAAAAGAACGCCCGTTGACGTTTTTTGACCTCATCGTCGGATACGTACCAGATCAATCGGGGACGGCTGTTATCGTTGGAAACGGAGCACTTCACATCCGAAACGCCGGGTTTGACGGTACGGAACTTAGGGTCAATTTCGACAGGCAATCGCCCAGAGTTGGCAAGATGAGCATCGACGTGGACCAAAACCTGCTTTTTGGCTATCCTCTGGGTATCAATGGGGCCTTTTCGCTGGCGCGCCAAGATTCACTTTGGCAGAACCGTGCCTCAAAAGTTGGAATATGGTGGGACATTCATGAAAGTATACGGGTTTTTGCAGCTGTTCAGCGTGAAGTTTCAACGACTGCGACATCGACTCAGACATCCGCAAACCTATGGGGGACATATGGTCAAATTGGAATAGCTTTCGACACTAGGAATGATGCTGGAATAACTAGGTCCGGTCTCTCAGCTACACTTGTTGTGGAATCGGGGAGACAGATCGTCGAGCCGATTTTAAGTGACAGATACAATCAAAGCAGAAGGAAAATTACTAACGGCATCAGTGTATACATTCCTCTTAGTTCCCGAAATATTCTGATTCCAAGCACGTCGGCAGCCACGATCCTTACGGAGCGCGAACCCTTTTTGAACGACCTTTTCAGAATCGGTGGAGCAAAATCACTTCGAGGATATCGCGAAGACCAGTTTTTTGCTTCGTCATACCTATGGGGTGATCTTGAGTACAGATATTTACTTGACACCAGTTCCTACTTATTTGCATTCGGGTCAGCTGGCTGGTTATGGACTCCCCCGAATGAATCGGCGAGAACAACAAGTGTAAGGAACGAAGTGCGTTCGTTTGGCCTGGGTCTAGCCTTAAGAACCAACCTTGGGTTGCTAAAACTTACCTATGCAAAATCCCCTGATGACCCTTTTGCCAATGCCAAGGTCCATGTGGGGGTATCATCAGGGTTTTAGGTCGGGTTGGTTTTTCAGCCTCATGAGCAGTATATCTAATCCAACGACGAGAACGGTTGTTGCACCCAAGAATGCCATCGCCAAAAAGGGCGACCAAATTACCAGGCCGCCTATTGTGCCCAACACTGCACCCAAATACTGTATGTAACGAAGTTGCTCGTTCGTTGCTCCCTTTATCATCCTCTCGAGCCTTTGCTCTTCAAATTGGTTGATATTTTCTTCGATCAGCGTGTGAACATCGAGCTGGTTGATCAGACGGTACAAGGTCTGAGTCATGATGGATTCGATATCTTCGGACTTCTCTTCAAGCTTCGCAGGGAG
>CAYZWQ010000269.1:0-2649 GCA_964481355.1 uncultured Chitinophagales bacterium | reverse complement strand
GTGACGATCGTGCATACCTCATCTCGAGGTACTTGTGCGTGAATCCCAGCTTGTCGTAGAGATGACGCGCCGGATTGTCGGGCTCAACGTGCAGGGCGATGTCGCCACGGGCGGTTTCGAGGGCCGTTTCCATGAGCTTTCCGCCAATGCCCTTTCCACGGTGGGCCTCGTGCGTGGCAATGTAAACCAGTATGTGCTCGGGGATGTACCCACCCATGCCGGTGTTGTTCATCACAAGAGCACCAACCAGCACATCATCCTCCATGGCACGGAGAATGAATCCACCCGGACGATTGATGCCGTCCATGGCGTAGTCGATGGCCCTTTGGATGTCTTCAGGTTTGTCTCCGTACGGACCCAGATGCGCATGAAGGAACTGCGTCACCGACAGGCGATCGTCGAAGGTAAGTGGATCCAATGGCGTGGAGGTAATGATGCGGATCATTGTTTCTGTAGTCGTCATAGTGTTTCCTTATGGTATATCGCTTTGTTGACAGCGGCAAATACCAAGATGGCCGAGAGTATGCCGAAAAAGTTGGGGTCTAGCCCAAAGGGCAGGTCAATGTGCGATATGATGAGAATTAACGTCACAGAGCCGCCGGTCAACATGGACCAAAAGGCAGCCGAGGGAGTGGATTTACTGTAAAAAAGCATGGCAAGGACAGGCACGAGCAATCCGGACACCATGAATGCGTACGAGTGCAGCATCAGTTCGAGCACATTCTGCATGGTCGAAGCCAATACCAGCGAAATGATCCCGATCACGAGCGTCAACCACTGCGATGTGCGTAGCACGCTGCCGTCGGTTTTGCCGTCGTGCAGCCATTTACCGAACACGTCAGTGAGCACATTGCCCGATGCCGCCATAAGGCAGCTGTCGGCTGTGGACATGATGGCCGAGAAATACGCGGCCACCATCAGACCCATCAAGCCAACGGGCAATATGGATCGCAGCAGCAACGGCAGTCCCATTTCAGGGTCCAAGCCCTCGGCGCCCGTCACCCCGATCAGCAATCCCTGATCGGCCGCCACACGGGCAAGCAAGCCCAATGCAACGCCCATGAAAGCCATCGTCGGCCACTCGAAAAGCCCGGCGATGAACCAGGCTTTCTTGGCCTCCTCTTTGCTGCGGCAGGCGTAGATGCGCTGGTAGAGCGTCATCCCAACAAACCAGATCGGGATGATGGTGATCGCCCAATTCAAGATGGTGATGAATCCCACATTGTCGAGCCGAAGCATTTCTGCGGGCAGTGCCATGCTGATGGCGTCGTACCCACCTACGGCTGTATAAGCCATCGGGATGCCGATCAAGATCAATCCCCCCATGAGGAGGATCCACTGCACGGTATCGGTGTAGATCACGGCCTTGATGCCGCCCATCACGGTGTAAATAATGGCGATGCCGCCCATGATCCAAAGCGCCGTCATCAGGTCGAGATCGATGAAGGTGGCCGACGCCAGCTTGGCACCCGCCAATATCTGCGAGCTGGTGAAACCGATGTACCCGATCGCTGAGATGATACCCGCCAACATGGCCACTCGTCCGTCAAACTTCTTCCCCAGCAGTTGGGGGAACGTGAGCAGCGACCAGCGGTCAGACCATGTGTAGACTCTGGGAATCAGCAGGACCGCCGACATCCACGCACCGATCAAGCCGGTGAATAAAAGCCATGATCCCGAAAGTCCCATCGTGAAGCCGAGGCCGCCGAGGCCGATGGAGAATCCGCCGCCGACATCGGTTGCAACGACCGAAAGCCCGACATGCCATGGACCCATCTGGCGTCCACCGACATAGTAATCATCGGCACCCTTGTTTTTTCGCAGGAAGTAGAATCCTACGCCCAACATCACGACCATATAGGCCACGAGTATGAGCAAGTCGATAAAATGCATGCCTTTGCATTGCGATCCGGGTTGTCAAAAATGCAGACGTTCTACGGCTGACAACAGAGGGCCAAGCGGTGCTCGGCAAGATGGCAGACACTGAAAAGTGCCAAAAACCGACGGATCGTGAATATTTGCTATCCTCATAAGGTACGAAAACTATCCGTGCCATGCGAATAGATTAAACCGCTGAAGATCGCCAGCTGTAGAAGATTAAGGATATTTGTCACCACTGAAAACGCAAAATTAACAGAAAAAAGAAGAACCACAGATAGCACTGATAACACAGATATTCAAGATTGATAGTCATTTGAGTTGCCCACTTTGGGTTTCATCTCAATTTCAGACACCACCCATCTGTGCTATCTGTGTTACCAGTGGTCAATTTCTATTCTCTCTTTTCTGTCTGTTCTGTGTTTTCAGTGGTTCAATCATTTTTGAGAATTTTTACTCGCCATTGATTGTTGTAATCCGAAACCAGCGCAATCAATATTTTATCAGTACTATTTCATCATGCAAATCGACATTTGGTCCGATATCCTTTGCCCGTGGTGCTACATCGGCAAGCGCCGTTTCGAAGCAGCCCTAAAACAACTGGACCCTGCCACCGAGGTGAGCATCCGTTACCGGAGTTTCGAGCTGGATCCGTCGGCACCTAAGGTCGAGCCTCGATCGCTAACACAGATATTTTACGACAAATACGGGCTGGAAAATTCACAAGTTGCCGAAATGCATCTCAATGTGTCAGAACATTATGACAACGAG
>CAYZWQ010000268.1:0-2681 GCA_964481355.1 uncultured Chitinophagales bacterium | reverse complement strand
CGTGTAAGACGCGAAATCATAGGAGATGGGATAAAATAGCTCCAACTCCTTCACCCTTCTGAAAACAACGTACCTGAGGCTCAACGAGTCGAGCTCGCTTACGGTACGGTCATCCTGCAGCTGTATAGCTACGAGCTTGTTCTGTCGGCGTGGGAATGGCGAGAACAGAGCGCGCCGCCGTGAAGGGAAATAGTTGCCGAGCTCCGGGTCTCTGACAAAAACGGTGTCCTCTTCCACGCCGGTCTCGTTTCCAACATTTTGGGAGATTCCCAGCTCAGGAAACAAGAAAAGCATCAGGACAAAACCCAATGCTGTAAAAACAGGTATGTATCTATCTGACTGCACTAAATAAAACGTTCTTTAGCCTTGCTTAAAATTGTTGAATCTTTTGCTTGGTCAATGTTGTAGCAGTGATCAATAGGCCGATGTCTGTTTATTTAGCGTGTGCCCTAATATACGGTATAATCGCTTGTTTCAAGCAAAATCCCCAACCCGGCAGCACATCGATTGAGAGGATAAACGTACAGGATGCATTTTATTATCTTTAGGCATCATTTTTTGTGGCCCACAATAACGACCGAACACAGCTTGCATGAAAATTCTGCCGGCAGCCATACAGCGCGACATCCTGCGGAGGTTTGCCGGACCCTTCCTGTTCTGCTTTTCGGTGATCGTAGCCCTGCTGGTGATGCAATTCCTCATACTGTTCACCGATCGTCTTGTGGGTAAGGATTTACCGGCTGCTACCATATTGGAACTTATTTTCAGCAACCTGGCATCATTGATCGTACTTGCAGTTCCCATGTCCGTCTTGGCGGCATCCCTGTTGGTTTATGGCAAACTGTCTGAGTTAAATGAGTACACGGCGCTCAGAGCTGCCGGTATCCACCCATGGCATCTGCTTCAACCGGTGTTCGTCGTGGCAATGCTCATGTTCGTGGGAATGGTTTATTTCTCAAATTTTATCCTTCCAAATGCGAATTTGGAAGCCAAACGGCTCTGGACCGACATTCGTCTGCTTAGACCAGCATTCGACGTTCAACCGGGCGTGTTTTATGAGGGGATCGACGGTTATACGTTTCTGGCACGGGATGTCGACACGGCCACAGACACGATGTACAACATCACTCTGTACCGAGACCAAGGCACCTCCGGCAGGGCGGTCTTCAGAGCCGATAAAGGGCACTTGGCAAGCGAACCGCAGCGCCAGACATTGCATTTGCAGCTGTATGATGGAAACGTGACAAGATGGATTCCTCAAACCAACCAAAACCGATTGCTCGAACAGTCATCATTTGGTAAATACAGCATCAGATTCGACATATCGAATCTGAACCCGTCGCGAACAAATCCCGACGATGTCAAGAACGACCGTTCCATGAACATCGCCGAACTTCGCCAAGTCATCGACTCAGTCGGAACCGAAATCGCAAGCCAACGTGCCGTGTTTGACCGGAAAGAAAACTTGTACCTCAGCACAATAACCCATTACACGTCAACAGATGACACGGTTTGGACCCAAACCAACCCGACAACCACGACATCGTTGCCCGATTACATGATCGACAACATGAGAGAGTCTGAATACGCTTTTTTGAAAACCGATGCAATACCTGCTGCCGACCGCATCAACATGATGCGGAACACCATAGAAAGCCTCCGATCGTCACGGCTCGACTTCGAGAATCTGGCACTGAACTTGCGATGGCGCCATGAACGCATCGCCGAATACACGGTCGAGATCTATAAAAAATTCGCGGTTCCTTTCGTGACGATCATTTTTTTCTTCTGTGGCGCAACCATCGGCCTGCTTTCGAAAAAAGGAAATCTCGGCTTTGCCGCAATCGTCAGCGCCATACTGTCTACCATATATTGGATCAGCATCATACAGGGCGAAAAATGGGCCGACCGCTTGTTCGTGTCTCCATTGGTCGGCATGTGGGGCGGAAACATCCTTCTTGGCCTCCTGGCGCTTATACTGGTGACCATGCTCATGCGTGAGCGCATCTTCTCCAACTCCGTTCGAAGCGTGCCCACCCCATGAAGCGATACGACCGATACCTCATAATGCGTCTGTGCACTTTCGTGGCCCTGGTCGTTCTGGTGCTGCTTGTGATTTTCATCATCGTGGACTTTTCGGAGAAAACGGACGACTTCACCGACCGCGGAGCCGTGATGAGCGAAATCATCTTCCGGTACTACATCCCATACATACCGGAAATCGTCCGACTGATCACGCCTGTCGCCATCTTTGTGGCTGCCTTGTACATCGCCGGACAAATGTCAGACCGTCTGGAAATGGCGGCATTGCGATCGGCTGGCTTGTCGTACAGCCGGCTGATCATGCCTTACATGGTTGTAGCACTCATTGGCCTTGCCTTGGTGAGCGTACTGGATGGCTTCGTCGTGCCGCCCGCGAATCGCACCCGTTTCGCCTTCGAGCGTGAGTACCTGAACAAACGCACAACCGTCGGAAACAGATCTCAGGTTTTCAGGCAGGAATCGCCCTACGCCCACATGTCTGTCGATTTCTTCGACCCAGTAGAGCAGACCGGATACCGATTCAGACTTCACCAATTTGACGAGGATGGACTGCGTGAAGTCACGGAATCGCAACGCGTGATTTGGATCGACAGCCTGAGCCTCTGGCGTCTTGAGTCTGCCGACAGGCAACGATTTGA
>CAYZWQ010000267.1:759-2705 GCA_964481355.1 uncultured Chitinophagales bacterium | reverse complement strand
CGTGCCCACAGTAAGATGTCTTCGAGCAAGTTGAAAGCGGAGTGGGCCGCATCATTGATGATCCTTAACTGTGACTCAACTTCTTCGATATCATACTCACGAAGATCGGTTAACAGCAAATCGAGCAAGCCGAGGATCCCGTTAAACGGACTTTTCAGGTCATGTGCCAAAATTGAGACAAATCGGTCTTTGTCTGCATTTAACGTCACCAGCTCGTCATTCTTTAGCTTGAGCTGATGTTCATTGTGCTTTCGTTGGGTGATGTCGTCCAGGGTGCCCGTCCAGACAATGTCGCCGTTGTCAAGCACACGGGGGATGGACCTGAAATGGACCCATTTAATTTGACCGTCAACGTCCATTCGGCCTTCCCACTCAAACGGCGTGGTGTTTAAACTTGATTCGACGTTAGCTTTGGCAAAAGAAACTTTATCTGAATCATGGATCATATCGTTTACGATACCTGGATTTTTTTCAAAATCAGATCTGCTCAGATGCAGGATTTCGCATATACGGTCGCTTACAAATTCCAAGGCATAGGGCGCAGCCTCAGAGTGCATCCAATTAGTCTCTTGCCGTGACGCTTCCTGATGTGCGCGCACTCGTTACACACCGGACGCAAGTGCATTTGCCAGATCAGCGTAAAGCTCTCGCTCCGTTTGGCTTAAATTATGATATTTCCCACCAATGGCCTGCTGTGGATCAAAGCTGTTTAACGTTGAGTCCATCTGGAATTCTACTCCCTGATCGAATAAGAGCCTCACCTATTTAAAGAGTGTATTTACGTCTTACAGACTTTGCTTTTGCGGGCCTCCGATGTATGTACAATCAACGCAATGTTCTATCCGGCGTTATACCCCTTCCTACGATATTACAATTAATCACGATCATTTCATATAGGAATCGATGGTGATGCCCCAATCCTGCGTCCAATGCTGTACGTACACGCCTTTCGGATCGTACATCTGTGCCTGACGGTTCAGGTTGAAGACTCTGTCGGTGCGTGGATCGGCACCCACTCCAGCTAAGTAGGTCCAGTTACCATAATTGGAGTACACGTCGTAGTCGATCAGGTGGTGCTCAAAGTACATCGCACCCAACATCCAAGGCTGTCTAAGGTCGTTGATGAGGAAGCTGGCCGCGTTCTGCCTCCCACGGTTGCTCATGAATCCAGTCTCCCTCAGCTCGTTCATGCAAGCGTTGGCGAAAGGGTGGCCTGTTTTGCCTGCGCACCATTTGTTGAACGCATTGCTTGGCGCAATGATCGGTTCTCTCTGCATCCGAAAAAAACGATCCCCGATTTTCATGGCCGAAAAACGGAAGTAGTCGCGCCAGAGCAGCTCAAACACGATCCAATACGTGCTCTCGTTGGCTCCGTGACGCGCCTCGTAGGCCTTCAGCTCATGGTAGATACGACGCGGCGAGATGCATCCATTGGCCAGCCAGGCCGAAAACCGCGTGCTGAAATCGGTGCCGAGCAACCCGTTGCGGGTCTCCTTGTAGGTGAATGCCAACTTGCTGCCCTCCAAATAATAGGCCAGTCGCGCCAGCGCCTGATCCTCGCCGCCAACAAAGAAATCATTTTTCGAGGCATCTGCCTGACCTGGCAACAGCGTTTCGGCCGCAGGAAGCGGTGTGGGAGGGACGTCCCAAGCCGGCCCCTCATAGTTAGGAATGGGAAATTCATCACGCACGCTCCATCGCGACTCCATCTTGTTGCGGAATGCGGTAAAGTGGCCTGGCAGATTCTCAAGATTCGGGTAAAGATCGTCGGGATGGATGAGCGACTGACCCTCGAAAGACCACAGGGTGAGTCCCGCCTCTTCGATTGCGGACTCGTCCTCATACTCATCGGTCGACGATTCGCCGTGCATATAAACTTCATCCGCACTGTGCTCTTTAGCCAAACGGACGATCTCGGCGCCAGGATCACCCACGGCAAACTGCAT
>CAYZWQ010000267.1:0-749 GCA_964481355.1 uncultured Chitinophagales bacterium | reverse complement strand
GGGGAGCCCCATGGCACCTAGGTTCTTTTGGAGCACGGTCAGCGACTCCAATAAAAACCGAAGCCTGCGGATGCCCATTTTGGATATCCCCAACGCAGTAGGTCGCAGCTCGCGTTCAGGCAGCACAAAAACGGGAAGGACGCGCCTGCCGCTCTGGCAGGCCGCCACCAGCGACTCATTGTCGTGTACACGAAGGTCGTTACGGAACCATACGATGACGGTATTCATGTCTTGTTTCGTTGTGTTCGGCAGCGGTCGCTGCAATATTTGACGTCATCCCATACCTTCTCCCACTTTTTGCGCCAAGAAAAAGGACGTTTGCATATAGGACATACCTTTTCGGGTAAGAAGGACTTCTTGTGCATGATTGGAAGGAGCCTGCGCACTTGTTGTATCGACGGGTCGGTCGGAGATGCAGGGTACAAAACAAAACCACGCCTGCTTAGTTCCCGCAAACGAAGGTATTCTTCAGGAAATCCGGATTTTTTCTTTACCCCAGGCCAACACCTGCACACCAGGCGAATAATGTGCCAACAGTGGCACAGACCGGATCATACTCTTGAACCTCGGGTAGTCGATTCGGATATCGTCAAGCGACAGCCGATGTAACGGCCATTCGAGATGGTGGATTTCAAACTGGTTGATGGCATCCCCATGATGCTGAAAGAGTGCGTAGCGCTCCGTCAGCCATTTGTCGAGGTCCGTCTTTTCTCTCAGTTCGGGTCCAACATCGCATGTGATGCTCATCC
>CAYZWQ010000266.1:0-2742 GCA_964481355.1 uncultured Chitinophagales bacterium | reverse complement strand
AGCTCTGGGAAACCAAACCCAAAGCAAGGAGGAGGTTCACCGGGAGAGTGCGCAGCAGCTGTTCAAGGAACTCACGAACCTACGCGGCACCGCCCTCAAGCTCGCCCAGTCGATGAGCATGGATCAGAGCGGGCTTCTGCCAGATTCCTACATCGAGATCATGACCGGAGCCCAATACAAGGTTCCTCCTATAAACCGCGCGATGGTCAGGTCAATCATCAAGAAGGAACTTGGCGACTGGCCCGAAAACAGATTCTCCTCCTTCAATCCTGATGCCGTTGCAGCAGCTTCGATTGGGCAAGTGCACAAGGCAACCACGCTCGGAGGGGATGGTATTGCAGTGAAGATCCAATACCCAAACGTGCGAGAAACGATCAAGAGCGACCTAAAAGTCGCCAAAATTGTGTTCGAGCGCCTTGTGGAGACCGACAATGTCGACGCTTATTTTGACGAGGTCTACACGAAGCTGATGGATGAGACCGACTACCTGCAGGAAGGAAAGTCGATCGACGAGTTTGCCCGGCGCTTCAACACGGACCGCTACGCCACACCGACGTGGATACCTGAGCTGTCCAGCGGAAAAGTGCTGTCGATGAGTTGGTTGAGCGGCCAGCATCTAGACCAATTCTTGGCTTCAAATCCAAGCCAGGAACAGCGCAACCATTATGGGCAGTTGCTTTGGGACTTCTTCCACGACCAGATCGACTCCACAAACACCATCCATGCAGACACACATCCGGGCAACTTCCTCTTTCTGCCGGATGGCCGACTCGGCATCATCGACTTCGGGTGCGTCAAGAGGTTCCCTCGCGACTTTTTCAATGCCTACATCAGTGCGCTACCCCTTCACATCGAAAATGACCAACAGAAGCTGATGCGACTGTACGAAGATCTCGAGCTTTACGACCCAAACGACAGCGGGTCAAAGCGTCAAAGTGAATACATAGAGTTTGTGAAGGATTTTGGTCAGACGTTTGCCGACCCTTACAGGGGTAGCGAGTTCGATTTTGGCGACCCCACCTTCTCGGAGAAAATCCGGATCCATATCCAGCGTGCGACAAAGCTCAGCGGTCCAAGGGGATCGCGGCATTTTATTTTCGCCTCCAGGGTACAGGTTGGACTGTACACCATGCTGGCCAAGATGAGGGCAAAGGTAGGCGTCGCACACAGCAGGGAACTGGTCGACGCCTACCTGAGATCATGACTCCCTCAAGGCATCACCATCATAATCAGAGCCCCATCAGGTACTTGTAGAACTCGCTGCGGGTTGAGAGCACGACCGTGGTGTTCTCGTCGAAGGTATTGACGTACGTCTCCATGGTCTTCATGAAATCGTACAGATCCCTCGACTGAGTGCTGCGGTTGTACGCAGACGCATATATGGACGCAGCGCGGGCATCGGCCCGACCACGGATTTCCTGTGCGGTCTTTTCGGCCTCCGAGTAGATTTGAAAGAGTTCACGGTCTTTCTCCCCGGCAATGCGGAATGCCTCGCCCTGCCCTTCCGACCTGAACATCTCGGCGATACGGTTGCGCTCCGACACCATTCGTTCGTAGACGCGCGTCTGCACATCCGAGACATAGTTGATGCTTTTAAGCCTGAAGTCAAGGATTTCGATGCCTAGATCACTTGCACGGTCGTTGGCACTCTGGAGGATCAGCTTCTGGATGCTTTCCCTTCCGATTTCAATCCGTTCTAGGAGCTCTTCCTCGCTCATGTCCATGATAAGCGTGTCGAGTGCAGGCTCACGGTTTGTCGTTCTCACAATCTCGACCAGATCGTGGCTTGCGATCGCGTTTCGGGTCTCGCCGTCAAGAATATCGTCGAGCCTCGATTGGGCTCCGCGTTCGTCGCGAAGACGGCGGAAAAATTGCAGCGGATCGGTAATTCTCCATCGTGCGAACGAGTCGACGAAGATGAATTTTTTATCCTTGGTGGGAACCTGGTTCGGATCGCCGTCCCACTCCAGAAATCGCTTGTCGAAAAACTGGACGTCTTGTATGAACGGCACCTTGAAATGGACCCCGGGGTCATTGATCGGTTCGCCGACGGGACGTCCGAACTGGGTGACAATGGCCTGGTTTGTTTCCTCGACCACAAAAGTGGCACTGAATGTCGCTATGACGGCAACTACCATCAAAATCAGATAGAGAAGCGGTTTGATTTTTTTCATCGTTGTGCTCCCCTCTGGTTGTTGAGTGCCCCGCCCATTTGCAATAGTGGCAGGATGTTCTGGCCTCGCTCGTCCATGATCACCTTGTTGCCGATTTTTGGCAGGATGTCGTTCATCGTTTCAAGGTAGATTCTTCGCTTGGTCACATCGGGAGCCTTCACATACTCCTCGTAGAGCTGGTTGAAACGCGTGGCATCTCCCAACGCCCTGTTCACGCGCTCGGTTGCGTAGCCCTCGGCGGTCTGGATGGTCTGTTGCGCTTCACCGCGCGCGCGCGGCACGACACGGTTGTACTCGGCCAGGGCCTCATTGATCAATTTCTCGCGCTCCTGCTGCGCCTCGTTCACGGCGTTGAAACTTGCCTTCACCGGCTCGGGCGGGTTCACATCCTGCAAAACAACCTGGTCAATCTTGATGCCATTCTCGTACTCGTCGCAGATTTTTTGGAGCAACAATTCCACTTCGGTGGCCACTTCCTGTCGTCCAACTGTCAGCACCTCGTCAACGGTGCGGTCGCCAACTACCTGCCGCATGGCAGCCTCCGAGATGTCGCGGAGCGTCTTCTCCG
>CAYZWQ010000265.1:0-2762 GCA_964481355.1 uncultured Chitinophagales bacterium | reverse complement strand
GGCCGGAAATGAAATGCCAAGAAATAAGACAACGACAAGACAAATCGGCAACCAAGCATTTCTAGTTTGACACATGACAGATTAGATTTGGTGCACCGTTACTGAAATAGTAGGCACACAATCCGAATCTGTCAATTTTTTATTTGAAAAATGCGTAATAATTCTGGTTAAGTTTAATGCGTACTTATTTAACCAGCGATATTTTCTTCTTCATCAGTCCGCTATTTGTTTGCAGACGGACGATGTAAAGTCCACTGGGCAGATGCTCGGCCTGCAGCTCATGTCGGAAGCGGCTTCATTTGGACATCGTCACCGTCAATTGGAACTGACGTCTGGCTCAAATGTAGCTCCCAACAGGGTGTGTTTCGCAACGTGACCAGCCAATGCCGACTCAGGCGACATTGGTGTAAGCAAAAGTGATATGTTCAACCGCTATTTAACAAGCATTATCATTGTGGACTTGATACCAAACTCGGACGTCATTCGCACGAGGTACAGGCCGCTGCCGAAACTGGAAGCATCAAGCGGCAGCTCATGGCGGCCCGCACCCATCTCCTGGTGAAGCAGCGTGGTGCGCAGGCGTCCGGTAACGTCATAAACACCGATGGTCACAAACGCCCTTCCTGGCAAATGGAATGGGATGACCGTGCTCGGGTTGAAAGGATTCGGATAGTTTTGCAGAAGTGCGTACTCCGTAGGCAGATCTGTTTCATCCGTCTCGAGGTCTGTGTCGAGATTCACGTTAACAGTGAACACGCGCATCAACGAATCTATGCCGCCGTTGTCAGTGCCGCCGTTGTCCTTGACCTTGACGGAGATGGTTGTCGTACCCACCAACTTTCTGTCGTTCTGGAACCGCAGCGTGCCGGTAGCCTGCGGGCTCACATACTGAACGGACAGCGTCTGTATGAGCTGGGGATTCGCCGCAACGGCAGTGACGGTCAGGTTCTGATTCTCGCCAGGGCCAGCCGAAATCCCCGACAGATCCACCACCTGTTCGGCCGCCGTGTGTAGGAAACTCACATCACTGATCACATTCATAGTGGGCTGCTTGTTGACAAACATCTCGGTCACTGTGAAGGTCTGCGAAGCGCTTGTGCCACCGCCTGGTGCGGGATTTGTGACGGAGACATTACGAGCTCCAATTGCCGCTCCACCCGAAATCGTGAACTGGGCAGTAATCAGCGTCGTACTGGCAACCGTCACATTCGAGATTGTCACTCCCGTGCCACTCACGGCCACAGTGGATCCTGCCATGAATCCGGTGCCAATTAGGGAGACATTGACCGCAGAGCCCTGAACTCCGTTATTTGGAGTGACGGTCGTCAACACCGGAACGGCATTCGGGGCCATGGTAACTGCGAACGTCTGCGACCCACTAGTGCCTCCACCTGGAGCCGGATTGGTGACCGTCACGTTACGCGCGCCAAGGTCGGCACCTCCCATGATAGTAAGGAGCGCCGTGATGGTGGTCGCATTCGTGACCGTCACATTTGAAACGGCGATCCCCGTGCCGCTCACCTGAACGGTCGACCCCGCCACGAAATTCGTGCCTGTGAGCGTCACCGGCACGGCTGTGCCCTGAGCGCCCGTGTTCGGCGCTACTAAAGTCAGCGTTGGTACCGGATTGGCTGGCTCTGTGACCGTAAACGTAAGCGAACTCTGCCCACCGCCGGGTGCGGGTGTGGCCCATGTAAAGGACCTGTCACCCAGAGTGGCATCCGGCGCAATGGAGATGTTCATCGTTGCTGTCGTATTGTTCAATCTCTGAGTACTGTTAATAACTATTCCGGTGCCAGAGAATACAACTTCAGCCCCGTCCACATTCAGGTTGTTGCCATTGATGGTTACATTGAAGTTAGATGTACCTCTGTCTGCCCAACTTGGAGACAAAGATGTGAGAAGCGGCGCCGGATTGTTAACTGTAAAGGTCACAGCATTGCTTTTCCCTCCGCCTGGCGGAGGATTCGAGAAAGTCACGGTTCGGTCGCCAGGAGTGGCATCGGGCGCAATATTGATGTTGAGCGTCAACTGTGTGCTGTTCACTAATGCGATTGAATTGTACGTAATCCCTGATCCGGAGGTGGTAACGACGCCATACGGTACAAAATTCGCACCATTGATCTGAACCTCCAAGTTGTTGGTCCCATGATCGGCGTTGTTTGGATTTATAGATGTGATGACGGGAAGCGCGTTACCCTCCCCCGTTCCATAGGGATAGAAGGCACAGGTTTCATCAAGCCACGTGATCGGGCTGCAGCACATCGCATTCATGTTGGCCGTGCCACCCGTGTGATGGCCGAAACCGAAAATATGGCCCAATTCGTGGGTGATGACCTGCTCATACTGAGCTGCCGTGTAACAGGTTGGTGTACCGTTGTTAACTATCATGACACCAAACACAGCCTCGAGCCAGTTCTCTCCATTTCTGACGTGTGGCGTCAAACGATATCCGGGTCCCGCCACCGCGAGGATGCCGGCACAATTGTTGTCAAGATCGGCAATTTCACTACATGGGTCATCCAAATAAATATGGGACTCACCTATGGGCATGGCATTCCAATTGGTGAGTCCAAATGCCGGACACTCTGCCGGTGCCGGGTTGTTGCCGGCATAGCTTAACGTCCCCATATCGATTCCTGCAACGGCTTTCCATGCAGCGATCGAATTTTGCACGGCAGTGACAATGTTGGCAGGTGCACCGTTAATGACTTTAACACCTACATTCAACTGTTGCTCGAACCTCCGCCAACGTACAGGTG
>CAYZWQ010000264.1:0-2783 GCA_964481355.1 uncultured Chitinophagales bacterium | reverse complement strand
CTGGTATTTGCCATGACCGCTCGCAACTTCTCGCCGGAAGTGACCTATGTCGAGGAGGCGTTCGAACTGCCACTCACGTTCAAGGTTGGACTTTCCATGGACATGCTTGACCTGTCAAATGCCGACCAGACGAAGCACAACCTGCTATTGGCCGTCGAGGCAGAGCGCCCACGCGACTACGACGAGATGATCAAAGTCGGAGCCGAGTACCTGTTCATGAAGCGGTTCGCCCTGCGTGCAGGATATGCGTTCCCAAGCGACGAGCAGGGAATATCGGCCGGCTTCGGTCTTCAGCAGACCATGCGCGGCGGTCGCAACTTGGGAATCGACTACTCCTTCACGGATTTCGGGATTTTCAGCTCCGTCCACCGTCTATCGGCCACTGTATCTTTCTAATGGGAACGTATCCGGACTATTTGCATATGAAAACAAAAACTAACTTTGTCAAGGCCGCTCTCGCGATTGTCGTGCTGGCCATGTTCGGGATCGCCGGGTGCGAAGACGTGACCGAGATCACCATCTACGACCCAGAAGACACCGGCGGGGCCGCCCCGACCATCACATCGATAGCGCCCGCCAACGCCGCACCGGCCGGCGTGGGTACAATCACGATCAGCGGCTCGAACTTCAGTTCGAATGCCGGTGAAAATTCCGTCTATTTCGACGGAATCAGGGCCACCGTGCTTTCCGAATCGGCAACTACGATTGTAGTCGAGTCACCGAATTATCCCAAAGAAGGGGTGCAAGTTCGCGTTTCGACTCGCAATTCTGTAACCTACAGTGCCCCTGTTACATACAACCTTCAGCCTTTGTTCACGCTCGAGCCTGAATTTGAGGCGTTTGAAGTGCCTTACTCGATATCCCTCGACAAAAATGACAATCTCTACTACACGTTCACTTCGAATAATGCGAACCGTGGCATCAACATCTTAGGCACTGATGGAACCAAATCGGTCTATTCCTCAGCCGTCAACTTCTTCAACTGGAGCGGATTCAAGGTTGGTCCAAACGGCAACGTTTACCTTGCCCGTCGTATTCGTGCACTGTTCCGATCCGAACCCGGAGGCAGGGACGTGGTATGGGCACAAGTGCCCAATGGCACCCTGGTAGACTTCGACTTCGATGACAAAGGCTTTGCATGGGCGGCCGGTACACGTCTGGCTCGCATTAACATGGCGAATAATGCCGTAACCCAGATAACGCCGTTCGACGCTGCCATCAATGCGGTACGCTACTTCAATGGACATTTGTACCTGGCGGGAGCCAAAGGAGGAAACCAAGTCGTTTTACGTTACACCGTCTCTGCAAACGGAACATTAGGCCCAGAGGAGGAGTATTTCAACTTACCGCAAACCTTACCTTCCACGGCCGGAAGATCCATTCTCAGTATGGCAATAGCGTAGGACGGCACCATGTATCTTGGTGTTGACACTATCAACAATCCGATTTATACTGTCAATACAAGCAAAACTGGAGATATTTTGTATCCTGGAGTGCTAACTGGGCCGATATCGCAGATGTCGTGGAATTCGGGCGTGTTTCTTTATGCCGTTCGTACTCCAACTCAGGATCCGTTCAACGATATCAAAGGGGCTATTTTGAAGATCAACATGGGCAAAAAATCAGCCCCTTATTATGGAATTCAATAAACCACAAGGTGGATAACAACAAACAACAAGGATCAGATCATGAATAACGTTTACAGAATGCTTGCTCGTTCGCTCATGGTTTTGGTGATAGCCGCCATTACCATCGGTACCGCACATGCGCAATGGGTATTTGAGAAAAACCTCCTCACGGAAGAGCAGGCTACAGAACTACGCATCAACCAGCTTCATGGTATTGCTGTGGACCCTGACGGCAAAATCTGGCTTCAGCCTTTCGGCATCAGCGACTCCGTTTTCGTTCAAAAATTTCAGGCAAACCGTGCCGTTCAAGTTCTAATCGTCTTGAATCCTGACGGAACGCCAGCCGACTTCTCTCCTGTGAAATTTCTCAACGGCAATGGAATTGCAGACACCCTTGGTGGATTCGTGAATGCCAGCGGAGCTTGGGAAACGAAATCAGGTCGTGGACTCAAGGCCGATGCTGACGGAAACATCCTCGTATCCCAGTTCAACACGCTGTACAAACTCGATTACAAGACCGGTACTCCATTAGCAAAGGTTTTGCCAGGTATCGGAACATTGGGCGCAGCCGCATCGGATGCAGCCGGAAACATTTATGTGGGCCCAGTTGTCGGAGGTGCGCAACCAATCAAAATGTTTGACCCTGACTTCAATTTCCTTGAGAATGCCGTGGATACATCACGTGGTTTCTCGAGAACGATGGAAGTATTGGAAGACGGAACCATTCTGTGGTCGGGCTACACCACCCACGCTATTTACAAGTATTCACGTCCAGACGAATTCAGCCCCTACGGTGCTGTTCCCGATACAGTGATGAAGGGATTTGATTCCGAGTCGATGGTCCGTCAACCTGGCACCGGCTACATTTGGGCCTCTGCAGGGTCTGAGAATGATCTGCCAAACCGTTTCCCCGGAGTAACCACCGATTACAAACCGCGCACCCATTATGCATTCTCCCCTGACAATTTGAATACGCCAATTGCTGGTGAGGAAATTGAACTTAATGTGGAGGCTATGGGTGGTTCCACCGTTCCGAGACCACGTGGTATCGCATTCTCACCTGACGGCATGACAGCGTATACTGTCACATTCGCTGCAGCTGGCATATCACCACAAGTATTCAAGAAAATGGGTACCGGTCTTTAAAGAGACGAC
>CAYZWQ010000263.1:0-2815 GCA_964481355.1 uncultured Chitinophagales bacterium | reverse complement strand
GCCCTCGCGCTGCATGCTCAGATGTTGGCGCATCGCCCCGAAGTAGTTACCGATGTGCAGTCGCCCCGATGGCGTGATTCCCGAGAGAATGGTTTTTCGTGACATAAATCTGTTGATCAACTCAGTTTGAGCGACACATGGATCGATTCCATTAGCGCCTTTGCCTTGTTTACGGTTTCCTTGTACTCGTTTTGAGGGACCGAGTCGGCGACGATACCGGCCCCAGCCTGGATGTGAAGTTCCTTGTCGGTGGCGACCATGGTGCGTATGGCGATGCAGGTGTCCATGTTTCCGGAGAAGTCGAAGTACCCAACGGCACCGGCATAGGGCCCCCGTCGGGTGGTTTCGAGCTGGTCGATGATTTCCATGGCGCGCACCTTGGGAGCGCCGCTCACGGTCCCGGCCGGAAAGCAGTACCGCAGGGCGTCGACGGCTGTTGCATCGTCGGCGATCTCGCCCTCCACGTTCGATACGATGTGCATCACATGCGAATATCGCTCGATGGCATTGCTTCGGGTGACTTGCACCGACCTGGGTTTGCAGATCCTCGATAAGTCGTTGCGACCGAGGTCGACGAGCATGATATGCTCGGCAAGTTCCTTCTGGTCGGCGAGAAGGTCCTGCTCGTGGGCAACATCCTCCTCGTAGGTGGTGCCCCTTGGACGCGTGCCTGCGATCGGCAGCACCTCGGCCTTCCGATTGATCACCCGCACGAGCACCTCCGGCGATGCGCCGATCAGGGCAAAGCGCTCGAAGTCGAGGTAAAACATGTAGGGCGATGGATTAACCATGCGCAAGGCGCGGTAGATCATGAAACGGTCGCCTTCGTAGCTCGTCGAAAAGCGCTGTGAAAGCACGACCTGGAAGATATCGCCTTCGTAGATGTGCTTTCTGGCGATTTCGACCATCGACTCAAAGGATGCCTTGGTCACGTTCGATCGGATGTTTGCCGTGTCGATGCTCAGGGTGCCGGGTTTGCCGTCGCCAGCTGCCAACAGCCCCTCCATGGCATCGAGGCGCCTTTGGGCGTTTTCGTACAATCCTGAGATGTCGGGGAAGTCAGTGTCGATGCGCACCGTCTTGATGACGAGGATACGGTGCTTCACGTGGTCGAACGCGTACACTTCGTCATAGAACGCCCATACCGCCTCGGGGATGCCCAAATCGTCGGGTGGCGGATTGGGCAGCTTCTCGGTCATGCGAATGGTGTCGTACGACGAGTAGCCCACGGCTCCAGCTGTGAAATGTGGCAATTCAGGTAGTCGGGGCTCACGGTAGTGTGAGGTGTACTCCTGCAGAATGTCGTAGTAATTGCCATCGAGGTCGGTAACGGACTCGCCTTCATGCAGCCTCACGAGGTGCTCGGTGCAGGTCAGGACCCGGAACGGGTTCATGCCGATGAACGAATAGCGCGCAAGCTTCTCACCACCCTCTACCGACTCGAGCAGGAATGGCATCCTGCCGGCCTGACGCAGCTTCAGAAACACCGAAACCGGCGTGAGCGTGTCGGCGAGCAGCACCCGGTAGACCGGAATAGCCGTGTAAGATGATGCAAGTTTTCGAAATTGATCAGGACTCATGTACTGGAAATAAAAAATCCCGCCACGGAGACCGAAGCGGGATGACAAAAAAAGGTTTTGGACACACCTTATCCGTTCCGCTTCAGAGCAGATTCGGCCACCACCAACCGGTGTTGTTAGCGAAGGATGTGTTTTTGCAATTTTCCTGCATTCCACAATTTACATGAATTACCAGATCAGTGTCAACACTTTTTTCGCCGGCACCTTTTTCGGGTTTGTTCACGCAATCTTGGATAACATGGTTCGTTAACCGCCAATCGCACAAACACGGCACCGAACGAGGAAATTCTGACATCGCATGTGTATATTGATGCGTCTGAATCCAAAACCAGCAAAATCTCCATTGTCCAGGCCTTTTTTTGGGATCATCGCCCTGATTTTATTCACAGCATCCTGTGACGAAACGCCAGGTGTCAATGCGTTCGACAACCCTCCTCCACGCATCGCCGACATGGAGCTCACTCCGGGAGACCTCCAATTTGACCGAGACCGCGACGGTGTCAAAGACACGACCATCCTGTTCAATCTGTCTGTGAGGAATCTTGACAGCAGACCCTTAGACAATGCCCCCGTACTCATTCTGAATGATCTGGATTTGGACGTAAAACGCTTCGAGCAGGAATTGTCGGCCTATGACGATGCCACTAACCGATATTCGACCAGCTTCACACTTTCGACAAACACAAACCTGTTCCGCAACTTCGAGCTTATCGTGTATGCCGTAAACAGCGAGAATGAGCTAGGGAACCGAATTGTGCGTATCCTCAAGTTTTCAGGAATACCCGGCATCAAACCCGTCGTGGCAGATGCCACCATCACCCCTGCGATTGCGCAGATACCGACGGCAGGCCAGCCGGCGCGCCGCATCGATTTTGTGGCTGAGGTGACCGACGCCGACGGCCTCGACAATATCGACCAGGTCTTCATGCGGCTTGTCAGCGAAACCACGGGTCCATTGGGCACACCGTTTCTGATGACAGCCGGCTCCGAGACGGGAAGCCTGAAGCGTTACACCACCACTCTCGAGATTAACAGCAGCAATTCGCCCGACAAGATCCGCGTCCTCTTCTACGCCGACGACCGTGCCGGCCTGCGCAGCGACACCCTGTACCGCAGCCTGGAGATCGTCCGATGATAAAATTCGTTCTCGCTTCTCGCTCCCGCGCCTCGATTCCCGCTCTTGCTTTTGCTCTTGCTCCTGTTCTTGCTCTTGTTCTTGCTCTTGCTCTTGCTCT
>CAYZWQ010000262.1:0-2922 GCA_964481355.1 uncultured Chitinophagales bacterium | reverse complement strand
AAAAAAACCGAACTGTCAACTGCCCGAATCCGTCAAGGGCTGAAGCCGCCGGCTCCACTCCTCAAGGAACGAGTTGTTGTGCCGCTCCATAAGGTCGTAGAAGTCGTACATCTCCTGCATGCGCATCCGCATGAATTCGGCCTCCGGACCGGACATGGACTGCGCGCTGGCGGTGAAGTTCTTGGCCAGATCACGGTTGCGCCTCATGGAAGTGCGGTAATTGCGGAACGCCTGGCCGAAGATGTCGTTCGTGGCCCGATAATAGTCCTTGCGCTCGCCCGGCACCCAGAACTTTTCTATGAGGTGGTGGTCACGGAGCCGTCGGGTGATTTGCGACACCGGACCCTTGCTCATTTCGAGCTGCTCGCAGATCTCGTCCAGCGACAGCGGTCCGGGCGACAGCAGAAGCAATGCGACGATCTTGCCCATGAGCGTACTGTAGCCCATCTTGTGATAGGCTTCGGCGTAGGAATTGATGATCGCCTTTTTCAGCTCGTCGGATGTGGAATATTCTGCCATGGGTGAAATGTGCACATTTTTGGCAAATGTTTCAAGCTTTTGAAAAATTTAAAATGATAGAATGGTCAGTAGTCGGAGGTTTGTTGAAAGAAGCTTTCAGCTTGGGTCCCTTCGGGATGGCAATATTTTGCTTTAAAAGTGAGATGCCTGCGGCATAGACCACTAACTGCTAACTACTCTACAATCCGAACACCCGCTTCAGAAGCTTCCTGAACCAGCTCAGTTCGGGCGCCACCGTCACCACGTCGCTCACCGTTTCGAGGTGAACATTTCCCAACGCACGCATGTACGAGTCGGCATATTGCCAGCTCCAGAGCAGGTAGTAGTCTAAATCTCCAAAAATTCCCTTCACCCTCCCGAGCATTTCGTCGAGTTCCTCCGAGCTGGGATTGCGCTGCCCGAAGTTGGGCTGCCCCTCCATGTTCACGATGCCGCAACCTTGGCCTACGTACATCAACGGCGGATTCCCGCAGGCGTCCCACAGCGACTTCATGTCCTGAAGCTTTGCGCTCACCCTCGACCAGCTCAGCTCCCGGTCCTTTTCAAAAGGATAGTTGTCGAACCCGAAGATGTCAAAAAATCGATCGGTTGGGTTTAACTGGCCTCCGTACCGGTTACGCATCAACGGCGGATCCACGAATACCACGAGCACCGGCTTGTCGGTGACAGCCTTGACGGCTTTGTACCGTTGGCTCATGAAATCGGCGGTGAGCACGGGAAACGTGTTCGCGGAAGAGTAGCCCCATACTTCGGGCTCGTCGCCGATATAGAATCCGGCGCATCCGGGATGTTCGTGCACCGAAGTCACTATTTGGGAGGTCCATCTGGCTGGCTCCCAATCGGCCATGTTCCAAACCTGTCCGATGGGCAATTCCACAAATGCACGCTTGCCCAAACCTTCCAATCGGTCTAAATATACTTTCAGGCTTGCGATGTAGTGCTCTGCGCTATACAGGGTGGCGTCGTTCACGTCAACGATGCCGCGTGGGCTGTACGTGTTCACGACGCCGTTCCAATATTCGATGAATACGTTTCCCGAAGATGTGTCCAGATCAGGAGAGTACCAGCCAGTTTCCAATGTTGCCGCTTTAAATTCTCAGAAAATTTCCGCACCCAGTCGGGAACGATCCAACGTAAAATAAGACTTGGATAACACATAAAAAAAAGCGCCCTGACCGATCACGACAGGACGCTTATTTATCATCTACAGACGGCTATTACCCCATTTGCTATTAGGAACATAACGGAGTGAACCTGTTCGAGCAATACGTGTTTCTACGTATTTTTGGAATCGCTTCCACAAAAATGACCTTTGTTTCATACGACCTGCCGTGTCGGCAGGCTGATGCCATTCTCGATGGCAAAACGCACCAAGCCGGCTGAGTTTTTTATTCCGAGTTTTTGCATGATGTTCGACCGGTGCGTCTCTACTGTCCTCAGGCTGATGAACAGCTTGTCGGCAATGTCCTGGCTGGTCATCGAGTCGACGATCATGTGCAAAATTTCAAGCTCGCGGCCGGTAAGTCCAAAATCCTGAGGATTTTTCATACTCACATCTTCGGGCATGTGCTGGGCCACATAATAGTCGGCCATGATCCGAAGCACCGGCTCGTTGAAATACGTGCGACCACGGCTCACAGCCTTGGCCCCCTCCACCAAAATGTTGCGCTCTGCGTTTTTGATGATGTATCCACGAGCACCCAGACGAAGCGCCTGTACGAGCAAACTCTCGTTGAGCTGCATGGTCAAGAACAAAATCTTGACCTCCGGATCCTCCATGCGCAACTCACGGGCAACTTCAAGCCCGTTCATGCCGGGCAGTGAGATGTCGAGCGTTACCAAAGAGGGCCTATGTTCGCGGTACAAAAAAAGCACGTCCGACCCGTTGTCGGTTTCGGCAACAACCTCAAAATCCTTGTGGGAGCCCAAGGCGCTCACAATGCCCGATCGCATGATTTCGTGCTCGTCGGCAACCAAAATAGGGGTTTTCATATACGTAAATCTACGGACAGTAAACAACAAGAACAACTTTCTGGATCTTACTCTTTCAACCCGACAATGTTTCATCGGTCATGCTGCCTGCAATGCCGAGGGGGCTTATGACACTTTAACAGACGATCGACGGTCTGATTCAGTATGGATTTATAGTTGGTTCGTATTTTTCGTATTTTGGGCGTCTATTTAACATCGACAGACCTCATAACCCCAACCAGTATCATGTTGAAACGTACGCACACGTGCGGAGAGCTTCAGGCCGCCCAAGCCGGCCAAACCGTCATCCTGAACGGATGGGTCGACACCCGCCGAGACCTAGGCGGTGTCATTTTCATCGACTTGAGAGATCGTTACGGTATGACCCAGGTGGTGTTCTCGCCGCAGGATGATGCCGATGCCCACCGTCTA
>CAYZWQ010000261.1:0-2980 GCA_964481355.1 uncultured Chitinophagales bacterium | reverse complement strand
AAATGAGCAGTCTCTCCGTCTTGTTTTGGTTCAGTGTCATGTGAGATTCGTTATCGGTGTCTGAGCGTTTTCTGAGGGCCATTCATTGCGGAGCCATCCATATCAGTGCCATCATTCGTCCACTCGCACTGCCTTGGCGGCGATAGGAATAATAGTGATCCGAATCGTTAAACGTGCAGGTCGGATCCATTTCGATCTGGCTTGAAGGCAGACCTGCGTCAAGAAGCTGGTCTTGAAGCCAGTTACGGATGTCTGCGTGGGGCTTGGCTCCCGATCTGTCGACATATTTTGGCGGAAACTGGGATGCCACCTCTTCGCCCAACTCGAAGCAGGCTTGGCTGATGCATGGACCAATGTAGGCTTCCGTGTTTGAGGGCTGCGCTCCCAGTGCCATCATCGCATCCAGTCCACTCTTTACGATACCTGATACTGTTCCTCTCCATCCCGCATGCAAAGCACCGACGACCCCTGCTTTTCGGTCTGCCAACAGGATGGCTGCACAGTCGGCTACCATCACGCTTACGGCTACGCCGGGGACATTGGTCACAAAACCATCCCCGTCGGCGTGGATCCCGCCCGTATTAACGGCATGCACCGTGGATCCGTGCACTTGCCTGCCACGCGCCACGTCGGACTCGCTCAATCCCATTGATTCATAGAACAGCCGCCGGTTGTTCATAACCACATCGCGTTCGTCGTTGGTGCTCACCGACAAATTGAGCCCCTGTATCTCCCGTTGGGCATTCCAGTGGGCATTGCGCAGGCTGAAGGCAGCACGGATCGTTGAATCGGACGCCCACAGGGACGGTTCGAGCACGTCAAAGCGAGCCATTGAGGATTCTCCGTATGCGTTCGTCAATTTGGTCTGTCGGAAATTCAAGGCACGTCCACAGTTTGAAAGCTTCCCCTCCCTGATTCACCAACATTCCGACACCGTCGATCGTTTCGGCCATCACCTGTTTGGCGTACTGCAGCAGTTTCGTGTCGATGGGTTTATAGACAATGTCATAAACGATTTTCCCGATCAGCGCATCCTTTTCGTGCTCCTCGATGGGCGCATGGCCCACATCCGGAATCATGCCGATGGGTGTCGCGTTGATGATTAGCTCAACTTGGTCGGCCTCGGTGGTCCATCGTTTGTACGATACGGTCCTGATGTTCTTCGATGCGAAGAAATCGGCCACCCGAATTGATTCGGGCTGGCGCGCCACCAGCCAGATATTTTCCATGCCGATCTGGTTCAGGGCGTAGACGATCGCCCGGGTTGCGCCGCCAGTACCAAAGATCATGGCATTGCGCCCCCTGAGCCTATCTTGATACCGCTCGAGTGGGCGCAGGAAGCCTATGGCATCCGTGTTGTAGCCGATTCTCCGGTTGCCGTCTTTCACGATGGTGTTCACAGCCCCGATCACGGCCGCCTCGTCAGACAGGTCGTCGAGGATTTCGGCGACGTCTATCTTGTGGGGCACCGTCACATTGGCGCCGACAAAATTGGGATGATGGATCACTTCGGCGATTCGCCTCAGCTCGTCGGGATGCACTTCAAGTCGGTGGTACGAAAAGTCGAGGCCGTGGAACCGGGCGGCATAATTGTGCATTTCGGGCGAAAGCGACTGTGCCACAGGGTAGCCCATAATGACCCCGAAGGGTCTTGTGGCTGCTTCGCTCTCAAGGAATGAATCAATGGAATGGATGCTCATATAACACGTAAAGGTACGTTTTGAAACGTGCTGAACCAAGCGGGAACCACTTGAGAATGGCCATCCGTTTGTGTAATCTTCCCTTTTACCACGAATTCATCGAATGTCATGAAACATCATCTTGAGTGGGCCAAGGCATTGTGGGCTGCCTTGACAATCGCCATCATCATCACCATTACTCCAGCCATGACCCAAGCACAAGATCTTCTCACGCCCGAGCGGCTCTGGGAGTACGCCCGCATCTCCGACCCTCAGATTTCGCCCGACGGAAGCCGAGTCGTGTTCGGCGCTCGCACCTTCGACATCAAGGAGAACCGGGGCAACACCGAACTTTATATCGTTGATGCCAACGGTGGCGAACCGGTGAAGCTCACCAATACGGCGGCCTCGGAATCGAACGCGCGCTGGAGGCCCGACGGACGCAAGATAGGATTCCTTAGCTCCGCATCAGGATCGAGCCAACTTTGGGAGATGGATCCCGACGGCAGCAACGTGGTGCGGGTGACCGACATCGAGGGCGGGATCTCAAACTTCGACTACTCGCCGAAGGGGAATTTCATATCGTTCACCAAGAGCGTGAAACTCGACCAGACCATGAAGGAAAAGTATCCCGACATGGACAAGGCCGATGTGCACCTCTACGACGGACTCATGTACCGCCACTGGAGCTCGTGGTCTGACTACACCTACAGCCACGTGTTCTATGCGCCATACGCCGATGGCCGGGTAACAGGAGATCCGGTCGACATCATGGAGGGCGAGCGGTTTCATAGTCCTGTGCCACCATTTGGAGGAGGCGAGCAGATCGGATGGTCACCCGACGAGCGCTACCTCGCTTACACCTCGAAGAAATTGAACGGCACCGAGTTTGCCACCAGCACGAACAACGACATCTATATGTACTCGTTGGCCGACCGTCAGACCCGCAACGCCTCCGAGGGCAACGTGGGGTACGACATTGAGCCACGATTCTCTCCAGATGGTCGCTATTTGGCGTGGCTGAGCATGGAGACTCCAGGCTACGAGGCCGACCGCAACAGGATCATGGTGCTCGACCTCACGAACGGCAGCAAGCGCGAAATCACCGAGGGCTTCGACCAGAACGCGGCAGGTTTGGTCTGGGCGAGAGACAGCCGCACCCTCTTCTTCGAGAGCGCCATCAATGCCACACAACAGCTTTACCGCGCCAATATGACCGGCGACGGAATGGTCGAAATCTCCGCACTCACCCAAGGCACCCACGACCTTGGATATCCGTCGTTGGGATACGCGAACGGATC
>CAYZWQ010000260.1:0-3038 GCA_964481355.1 uncultured Chitinophagales bacterium | reverse complement strand
GAGCGGTATCCGGCAGCGCAATGCACCATGATGGGCTTGTCGGTTGGCAATTCGTTGATGCGATCTTGGAGCTCGTGCAACGGAATGTTGATGGCGCCTGCAAACATGGTAGCCGTGGCGGCCTCGTTTTCGTTACGGACGTCCACAATCGTGTAGGACTCGGGTGATTCGAGCAGTGCATCCAAATCGGCACGCGACAACGTGCTGTCTGCATCGGCTGCATCCAAGATAAAGACGCCCTTTATCGCAGATTCGTAACCGATGAAGGCTGCCCGGCGAATCACGTGCTCTGCCTCTTCCGCGTTGCTCACCGCAAGGTAATAGCTGTCGGTGGGTGCGAATATGGTACCGAGCCACGTGTCGAACTTGCTGTTGTTCTGTATGTTCAGCGATCCCTTGATGTGACCCGATTTGAAGGCGACTTCCGGCCGCACGTCGATGATGACAGCGTCATTGCCCAAAGTGGCCGCCTCTTCTGCCGTCATGTGGCCAAGGCGCTTCACAGCTGCCACAGATGCCTCAAAGGATGGGGCTCCGTTTCTGTTCAAACCAACAGAGTTGCCAAAATACTTTGGAATATGGGGCTGCTCGGAAGTCAATTCCGCCACAAACTCGTCTTCTGTCATATCGCGGAAGGCGTAGTTGGTGAGGCGCTCGGCGCCGATGGTGGTCGAAGCGGCACTGCTCAGGGCTTTGCCGCACAATGAACCGGCACCGTGGGCTGGGTACACCTCCACATCGTCTTGCAATGGCTTGAGGCGCGTCTGAACGGTTTTATACATCATACGGGCAAGCTCCTCACGCTTTGCGGTGATGTTGCCAGCCTTCTCCCGAAGATCGGGACGGCCCACGTCACCCACAAACAGGGTGTCGCCAGAGAAAAGGGCCTTCTGCTTTCCGTTCTCCATGAGCAAGATGCTGATGCTGTCTGGCGAGTGCCCGGGTGTGTTCATGGAGTGGAGCTCCACGCTTCCAAGGGCAAGCACGTCGCCGTCGTCGAAAGTCACGTGGTCGTAAGCCGCGCCCACGAGTTTGCTCACATAGACCTTTGCGCCCGTTGTGGCAGATATTTCAAGGTGGCTGCTCACAAAGTCGGCGTGAGGATGTGTTTCAATCACAGCCACGATTTGGGCATTCATGCGCTTTGCATGGTCATAGTACGGCTGAGGGTCGCGGGCTGGATCGACAAGCGCCATTTTGCCTTCGCTGACAATGGCATAGCTGTAGTGCGCGAGTCCCTTGTCCTCAAACTGGTAGATATGATAATTGTTGCTCATAGGAGTAATTGTGGTTTGCTTTTTGTTTTGGTTATAAAAGTTCTGCGAGAAGTATGGCTACAGCCATGATGGCCACGAAGTAGCCGAAAGCTTTTTTGAGTTTCTGTCCCGGAATGCGCTTGGAGATCATCAGACCCAGCCAAACTCCCACCAAAGACAGCGCCGTAAATGGAAGTATCAGTCCCCAGTCGATGTGGGGCAACGAGATGATGTCGCCGGTAAAACCAATGAGTGACTTTACCGCAATGATCATGAGCGACGTTCCCACGGCCATTTTCATGTCCATTCCCATGAGGATGACCAGGGCCGGAATAATGAGGAAACCTCCACCGGCACCCACAAGGCCTGTGACAGCACCGACGCCAAAACCCTCCAACATGATGATGGCGGCCTTTTTGACCGGGCTTATGTCTGGATTGGGCTTCACTTGTACCCCGTCCTTGATCATTGTGAACGATGCCATCGCCATGATGAGGGCGAACAGCACCATGATGAACAAATCTTTCGAAAAGGACAGCCCAACAATGCCGCCGAGCGTGTCTGGAATGGCAGGAATCACCGTAGACCGAACAACGAAGACTGCCAAAAGAGACGGGATCGCAAATATGAGGCCGTCCTTCCAGGCGATCAGGCCCTGCTTTTGATAACCATATGCACCGGCCATCGATGTGGCACCAACCACAAACAACGAATAGGCAGTGGCCTCCACAGGGGGGATTCCCATGATGTAAACGAACACTGGCACGGTGAGGATGGAGCCACCTCCGCCTATCAAGCCAAGCGTGATGCCGATGATCAGAGCCATCGACAGTCCGGCAACTAGTGTGAACATTATGCCGTACGTTTAATTACACAGTCGATGATGTTCGCCATCCGCCTGTCGGCAAGACGGTAAAGGATGTGTTTTCCGTCCTTTTCGCGGCTGAGGATGCCCCGGTCGAACATGGTCGTCAAGTGGTGCGACAACAGGGACTGCTCCACGCCAATGGCGTCCATGAGCTGCGTGCAGTGCAGCTGGTCGTGCTGGCTGAGCAGGTCGACGATGGCCAGACGTGCCGGATGTGCGATGGCCTTGAGCAAGTGCGAAAGCGGCTCAAGTTCATCGGTGGGTATGCGGGTGTCGAGAAGTGTTTCGGTATTCATGTAACAAATATATGAACATTTGTTCAAATGTCCAATTATCTCGTACCAAAATCCCCAATGTCCAATGCCCAATGCCAATTACCCCATTCTTCCTTATATTCTCACATCATGAACCATCTCGATTTTGAAAAACCCATCTACGACCTCGAGCAGAAGATCGCTCAGTTGAAGGCGTTATCGTTGGCCGACAACGACGTGCTGGCCAAAGAGATCAACAATCTGGAGGCAAGGGTCGAGGAGCTTCGCACGAAGGTCTTTGCCAACCTAACCCGTTGGCAGCGTGTGCAACTCGCCCGTCACCCCGAGCGTCCATACACGCTCGACTACATTGACTTGATCTGCGGCGACTTCATCGAGCTGCATGGCGACCGATACTTCGCCGACGACAAGGCGCTTGTGGGCGGACTGGCTACCATCAACGGTCAGTCGGTCATGATCATGGGTCATCAGAAAGGCCGCGACACCAAGACGCGCCAATACCGCAACTTCGGCATGGCGAATCCAGAAGGATACCGAAAGGCGCTGCGTCTGATGAAGATCGCCGAAAAGTATGACATCCCTGTAATCACCCTGCTCGACACCCCCGGGTACCCCGACTACACCGGTGAGTTGCGCGCC
>CAYZWQ010000259.1:0-3045 GCA_964481355.1 uncultured Chitinophagales bacterium | reverse complement strand
GTAGTGCAGCAAATACAAGGTTGTTCGACTGACTCCTCGCCTTCGGCTCGGAGATGAGCTCACAATGACAACGCCGACTTGGGGGAAAAGAGGATTTTTCAAAGGCCACTGTTACTGATTGTTCATGATTGTTAGTGATTGTTCATCATTGTTACTGATTGTTTGCTTCTCATCTCGTATTTTTACAATTTGGATAAATGCGGGTGCGTTGTCATCCATCCGGGCCCATAGCTCAGCGGTTAGAGCAGTCGACTCATAATCGATTGGTCGGGGGTTCAAATCCCTCTGGGCCCACTGAAGAAGGACATAGGACGTAGGACGTAGGACATAGGACGTAGGAAAGGAATAGGAAAAAGGAAGAAAGAAGAAGAAAGAAGAAGAAAGAAGAAGGAAGAAGGAGAAAGATGAAGGAAAGAAGACGCTGGCTGCTTTTGGGGCTTGGGATCGTCTCGATTTTGGGTCTCACGCTCATGAATGTCTACTCGCTATGGCAACTGCACCAGTATAATCTGGATGCCTCCGAGGACATTAAGCGCGCCCAGCTGCGTCAGGTCCGCATGCAGGTGACCGACCGTCTGTACGAGAATGTGTCCGACCTCTGGCAGATGGACATGGGCAAGGTCGAGGAGTACATGCTCGAAAACCGCACGCTTCCCGATAACATCATGCAGGTGATCACGGCCGTCGGCAACGACAGCCTCTTCAAGAGGGTCTATTACACCGACCGGGTGATCCCGGTCTGCGAGACCGGCTCTTCCATGATGGCCTTCAACCCGCAGAGCCAGCAGCTCGAGTGGGTTACCGATTACCCGAATTATATCTGCGACGGCCTCGAATTGGTGCGCACCAAAACGAAGACCCTTCTGACGGGCGATTATCGCTGGTACACGAAGACGGAGCTCGACGGTAACCGTACCATGAACATCGCACTCGTGAACACCGCCAATCAGACCGTGATCGGATACCTGGCCCTCGACATCGACAGCAAGTGGCTGCTCGACCATGTGGTGACCGACATCCTGGTGCGTGAGTTCGGCGGAGAAAGCGAAAGCGGCATCACCGTTTGGGTGCGTGATTGGCTGCGTGACGAAATTGTGGCCACAAACAATGTCTCCGTGCCCTACGATCCGTCGAACATTGACATTCGCGAGCGGTTTACCTTCGAAAATTGGGCATTTCATGCGTTGGTGAACGAGAGTCCGACCATTCTGGCCGCCATGAACCAATTCATCGGCAACATGGTGATCCTCGGCATAGCCGTGGTCATGTTGCTTGGAAGCATCTTCTTCATATTCAGGGCCGCCTCGCGCGAGCGCGATCTCTCGATGCGTCAGGCAGGCTTCCTGGCCAATGTGACCCACGAGCTGAAGACCCCGCTTGCGGTGATGCAGGCCGCCGGCGAGAATTTGGCCGACGGACGCGTCCAAGACCCCAAACGGCTGGCAAACTATGGCAAGCACATCCATGAAGAGGCGCTGCGGCTCAGCCGAATGATCGACAAGCTGCTGAACGTGGCCCGCAGCGATGCCGGCGAAATCGTCGTAAACCGTCAACCTGTCGAGATCGGCAGCATCGTAGGTCAATACGTGGATCTTAACCAAGGCTTTTTTGCGGACCGTCAGTTCCAGGTAAACCTTTCCGTACAGACCCACGACAAGGCGGCCGTCGATCCGGAGACCTTCGAGACCATACTGAGCAACCTGGTGGAAAATGCCATCAAATACAGCGACAAAAAGAACGTGGTCGACATCCGCATTTATGCCCTTAAAGACCGAGTCATCCTCGACGTCGAGGACTACGGCATTGGCATCCCGGCCAATATGCAGAAGAACATCTTCGAGAAATTCTACCGCGTCGAAGACCCGCTCACGGCAAAGACAAAAGGACATGGGCTCGGCCTGTCGATCGTCAAGTTTCTGACCCAGCTCAACGGAGGCGAGGTGAGCCTCAGGAGCGTGTACGGTGTGGGATCCACCTTCTCCGTGAGCTTCCCGGTATGGAGGCAACTGGCACCATCCGAGGCCGTAAAGCAACCTGAAGCCAAAACTGCGTATGCCGTTCAAGGGTAAGCACATCCTGATCGTCGAAGACGAGCCGAGTCTCATATTCACGTTGCGCGACACGCTTGAGAGCGAGGGATATGACGTGGATGTTGCCGACAACGGCATACTGGCCCTCGAAAAGATCCACCAACACGCACCCGATCTGCTCATTTTGGATCTGATGCTGCCCGGGATGAGCGGCTACGAAATCTGCAAGCAGGTGCGCGACGAGAACTACATCTTCCCGATCATCATGCTTACGGCACGCAATCAGGAGATTGACAAAGTTACCGGACTCAACATCGGCGCCGACGACTACATGACCAAGCCTTTTGGGGTGAAGGAGCTGTTGGCACGCATCCATGCCCGCCTGCGTCGCTCGGACATCGGGCTGCGCAATGCCGGCATCGAAACGGTCTATCTAGGCCCCGTGCGCATCGATTTGCTTAAAGGCGTCGTTCATCGCCCTGAGATTGACGGTATGCCGGCCGAAGATGTCGAGCTGACCACCCGCGAAATCGAGCTTGTACGTTTCATGGCGAGCAACCCCAACGAGCCGATTTCCCGCGACGCCCTGCTGGAGAGCGTTTGGCGCTATGAACATAGCACCAACACACGCACCGTGGACGTCCACATCTCGAAACTGCGCTCCAAGATCGAGCTCAAACCCGACGACCCAACCTACCTGGTCACACTGCATGGCGTCGGCTACATGATGAAGATGAGCAGGGTGGAGTGATACCACCTCCCCCGGCCCCGGAATTTACCCTGAGCGAAGCGAAGGGCCTCGAGCTAATGCCACCACCCCCGGCCCCTCCACCGCTTCGCAGTGGAGGGGTGACACGTTGATTACATTGGTGTCTTTGTAATTTGGGTTATGGCCTCTGCAATAACTTTGGTTGTGAAATAGATGTCGGATACTTCCTGGTTGGTGATTCGAACGACGCTGATTCCCTTTGATCGCAGCAAGTTGTCACGCCGGCGATCGTACTCCTCTTGAGTT
>CAYZWQ010000258.1:0-3063 GCA_964481355.1 uncultured Chitinophagales bacterium | reverse complement strand
GGGTCGAAGGATCCCTCGGCCAGTGAACCGAAGGTGGAAATCAGTTCGAGCGACCCGCCTACCGAGAAATGGTCGCTAAGTCCGTAATTCACAGAATTCAGAATCAGATAGCTGTTCTGGTAGTACCCTTCCCCCTTTTTAAGGTTGAATCCGCTTGGCGCAAAGAAGTATCTGGTGGCATTGGGGTTGGGATACCAATACTGTTGCCCCCTCAGGGATGACTCTTCCACCAACTTGATGGATTTGATCTGAGCAAACAGGATTTCAATCCGTGGCAATGACGGGGTGCTCATAATGAGGACACTGTCTGTTCTGCCTACATACGTACCCGTCAGCTCCGTTCCGTCGAGCAACTCAACGACGTACGTTTTGTCGCTCTCAAACTCGAAATTCCGAAAATTGTTCTGAGCATGGGTCGTTCCTGCGATTCCGATGAGCATCGCAACAACTCCGAGAACCAATTTATACCCGGCTTTTCCTGTCAACATGGTAGCCTCCTCCCAATTCAAAGATCCAAAGGATCATTTGATCCGAGGCCAGCTTGATCCGTGGTCAGAGTTGGGCGATAGCCTTCTTGAGCAGATCCTGAACAGATCCGGCAACGTCAACTAAGGCGTCATTCTTCACTGCCAACATCGACTCTACAGGATCAATGGCCGATACTTCGACTTCACCGTTTTCATGTTCCTGAACAATGACGTTGCAGGGCAGCATTAAACCGATGTGACCTTCCGTGCTTAGCGCCTTATGGGCGTAGCCCGGATTGCAGGCACCGAGAATCCGGTACTTCCGGAAATCGACGCCGATCTTTTCTTTGAGCGTGTTCTTAATGTCAATTTCGGTCAAAACCCCGAAACCGTTCTCTTTGAGCACGACTTTCGTGCGGTCGACAGCCTCGTCGAATCCTAAATTCACCTTCTTGCTAAAATGGTACGACATAATGTTGAAATGATTGTGCTAGTTATCCTTTGTGTAATGTAGCTACTCGGATGGTGGTTTCCAACGATACATCGGTCTTGACAGATCGCGTTATAAGACATGCTGACTCTGCCTTGTGCAAGATTCGTTCTGCCTTTTCGGCGTCGGATTCGTTTTGAATCACTAACGTCGGCTTCAGCACTACCTTGGTCATCACAAATTTGCCATCTTCCTTTCCCAAGTACCCAATAGAGTCCACTTTAAGGCTGTCGTAGGCCAGTTTTGAATTTTCGGAAATCGCCACAAAGGTAGTCATGAAACAGCTTGCAATGGAAGCAGTGAACAGATGCTCAGGCGACCATATGCCGGGTAAACCACCATCAAATTCCGGCGGAGTCGCAATTTCGATCACTGTCTTAAGATCTGGGGAGGAAATTTGACCAACCCGGCCATACTTCCACGATAACCCTACTTCGTAGGCGTGCTCCAAATCGCTCATTGTGTCGACAATTTTTGTTCGATGACCATTTTGAGCTGGTGTAGGGGCATAACTCCGGGTTGTTGCCACAGCAGCTTGCCCTTGTGGAACAAGATAAGCGTAGGGATGCTGCGGATCTGGTATTTCATGGCAACCTGCTGATTGCGGTCGGTGTCAATTTTCACGACGGTCAGTTTGTCGCCCATTTCGCGTTTGAGATCCTGGAGTATCGGTGCCATCATTTTGCATGGTGCACACCAGTCGGCGTAGAAGTCGACCAACACTGGTGTGTCTCCGTTGATCAAATCAGAGAACGTGAGCTGTTTGGTTTGTGATTCTTGCATGGTCCTATCCTTTCACTTCGGTAAATTCTGCGTCTGCGGTTCCGTTAGCAATGGTTTTGTCTGAGGCCGCAGATGGAACTGCACACCCCTTTGTTGAAAAACAGCCCGTATTGGTCACGGCCTGAAACAAGATGAAGGCCCCAAATACCATGGCCATCGTGCTGCTGGTAGCAACAGCCTGCGACATGACGAAACAGCCCATCAGGAGGGCAAAAATTCGGAGGACACCCCAGTTGGATTTGATTCGATCGAAGATTGCAGATAACATTGGTGTATGCTGGTTTATGATTGTCAGCAAAGATCACAAAAAGCGTAACCATTGTCTGTGACTTTAGTTACAGAAATACCACACGTTCATAAACGGGCGCACTCTCAAAGCAACACGATCTTGTTTCTGCTCATTTCCAGAATCCCCTTGCTCTCGAGTTGCTTGAGCAGGCGAGAGACCACTTCTCGGGCTGTGCCCAGTTCAAGGGCGATCTGCTCGTGGGTCAAGGTGATGGAACGGGATCCGGTAAGGTCGGCTTTACGCTCGAGGTAATTCACGAGGCGCTCGTCCATTTTGCGGAATGCGACCGCATCGACAAGATCGAGAAGTTCACCAAATCTTCGGTGATAGATTTGGAACATGTAGGTAAGCAGTTCCGGGTGTTCACGCATTGCCCGCTGGACCTCATCGATCGAAACAAACGAAACGCGGCACTCCTGATCGGCCACCATGCGCACGCTCTGCGTTTCATTGAACAACGACGCCATGAACGACATCACACATCCGTCGCCCGGCTGCAAGTAGTATAACACCAGCTCCTTCTCAGTCTCGGAGCGGATCACTTTCACACGCCCGCTTTCAACGATGGGCACCGAACTCATGAAGCTGTGCTCGCTCACAATGGTCTCTCCATCCCGAAAAACCTTGCGGATGCCTTGGTTGATGAGGTGTGAAAGCAGTTCTGTGGATGGCTTCATCGGGTTACCGGCACACGTTTAGTTCGAACGGATGTTCACGATGATGTTGAACCTGAAGTCCTGATCCAAGCGTCTAAACGTGGCCGTCGACTTTGGAATGACCTGCACATAGCGGTACTCAAAACCAGCCTTCATGGTCGCCGAGAATTGATAGGCGATATTGGCCGAGAAATTGACGCGGGTGTCGCCCGTAGGCTGGTCAAGTATGATTTCGTAGGCATCCACATTGAAATCTTCAACCGGACGCTGCAATACGTTTGCCTCCAGTTTCTGGTCGAGGCGGTTGTCGTTGGTTTCATCCTCCGAATATGACAAGTTGATCGCCATATCGATGGTGTTCCTCAGTGTGGCATTGAA
>CAYZWQ010000257.1:0-3096 GCA_964481355.1 uncultured Chitinophagales bacterium | reverse complement strand
TTGGGTGGGGCCTGGGACATCAACATGTACGACCCGAAAACGAAAGAATTCCATTCGTTTGACTTTGCACAATTGACTGGCGATGGTGCAAGCGTTCAGCCTTGGATTGTCTCAATAACGGAACATAAGACTGGAAGAATCTTTTTTGGTGCATTGGATTTTTTCGATCGGAAAATAAAGAACAGCCTCTTTTACTTTGATGATCAGACACGATCCATCAAAATGGTTGAAAATCCCTCTACTGGCCCCATTTCCAATGTAAACGCTTTAACAACCGATACTTCGGGTAACATTTGGGGTATTGCACTTAATGGGATCATCAAGATTGGTGAAGACGGATCGATAGACGTAATCGAGTTGCCATCAGAAAAGGAAATCTCAGGTAGCTTTGCGAGACGTCAATCTGTTGCAAGTGACACGAGTGGAAGGTTATGGATTTCGTCGGGATTAACCCAAATTCTCATCTACGACCCAAAGTCAGAACTGTTTGACACAAAGGACCTGTCAGGTAACCTAAACCGTATAGGGAGTGATGTTTCAGTCAACAAAATCCGCTTCGACGGCAGTAATAATGCTTGGATTGCAACTTCAGCCGGCATCATTAAATACAATGTTGCCACCGATGCATGGTCTAATCTTAATGAGGATGTTAATGCCCAAAATGCCGAACTAGATGTGATATCCTTCGACATTGACTCTTTCGGCAATATCTGGATGGGTACTTTGCAAGCTGGGCTTTTGAAATATGAAAACCGGCGATTATTCAATTCACTTCGTGGTGTTGGGCATAAAACAGGCTCTAACATTAACAACGGCTGGGTGAGTCGAATCTTTGAAGATTCCGACCGCACTGTTTGGCTGTCTACAGTTGGATCGACTTCGGGTCCGGATGGTATCAGTAACATTGACTTTAAGAATGAAACCGTTCGAACAATCACGAACAACGAGATTCGAGATGATTGGACAATGACCGTTGAATTCAAAGAACACCGTCCGGGTGTATTTTACATAAGTGATTTGTCAGGGTTACACAGTCTTGACGTAGGTACGATGGAACTTTTGGCTGTTGATACAGGCACATTACCCGCAGGTCTGAATATTTCGAAGCACTACATCGACCACAACGAAACTGAATGGTTGGGGACCAATAAAGGACTGTACGAAAGAAAATCTGGACAATCAGAATTCACCCAGCATGATCTGAGCACCCAACCCCGTGGAAGTGGATCAAGTAATATGATTACATACATAGTGCCGGATTCAACCGCCGGAATATGGATTCTTACGAACGATGGTCTGTTCTACTATGATCACGATTCAGAACGTGTCCATAGGCATGCTCATGACCCCAATTTGGGTGATGTTTTTGCATTTCAGGATATCAATTCATTGCTGAGGGATGAGAATGGGATCGTTTGGGTAGGAACTTGGTCGGGTGGCCTAAGCCGTTACGACACGAATACCCTTGAAATCGAAACATTTACCATGGCCGACGGCCTTCCTTCGATGAGTATTCAGTATATACTGAAAGACGATGAGAATAACGACCTTTGGCTGAGCACGTTCAATGGGATAAGTCGGTTTGACATCGATACCTATCAATTTGTCAACTATACCACTGAGAACGGATTACATAGCCAGCTTTTTACGGATGGAGTCGGATTAAAAACCTCTGACAAGATGTTCATATTCGGGGGATCCAATGGGATTACGTACTTCCATCCATCGGACATCTCAAAAAACTCGCCTCCACCGAGGATGTTTTTTACGGATATTAAAATTAACGATGTCTCCCAATCATTTGAAAACGGTGTTTACGATATAGAGCTAATTATTCTGGACCACGATGAAAACAACATAAGTTTCGATTATACCGGGATACACTACAGCAACCCAGCTCGCAACCGCTTCTCATTTATTCTCGAAAATTACGATACAGGATGGCGGGATGTAGGTCTGCAGCGTACAGCCTATTACCCCAATCTGCCACCAGGTAACTATGTTTTCAGAGTGAAGGCTGCCAACAGTAATGGAGTGTGGAACGAGGATGGAATCAGCATTGAAGTAATAATTAGGCCTCCCTGGTGGAAAACCGTCTGGGCGTTCATCTTCTATGGATTCTTGTTTGGTGGAGCCATTTTTGGTGTCGATCGATTTCAGCGCAGGCGACTGACACTTCGGGAGCAGGAACGCACTCGCGAAAGGGAGCTTAGGCAGGCAAAGGAAATCGAGAAAGCCTTTAAAAACCTTGAAATAGCACACGAGAACCTCAAATCAGCCCAGTCACAGCTCATCCAGCAGGAAAAGCTGGCCTCCCTCGGCCAGCTCACCGCCGGCATTGCCCACGAAATCAAGAACCCGCTCAACTTCGTGAACAACTTCTCGAGCGTATCAGCCGAGCTCGTCGACGAAGCCATCGACGAAGTCGAGAAGATTAAAGGCGGAATGACGAAGGCTGAAGGTGGAGATCCTGCTCTTGACGTTGCTCCTGCTCTTGCTCTTGATCTCGCTCTTGTCTCCGACATCCTTTCCGACATCCGCCAAAACCTCCAAAAGATCCACGAGCACGGCTCGCGGGCCGACGGCATCGTGAAGTCCATGCTCCAGCACTCGCGCGGCGGTTCGGGCAAGATGGAGCCGATCGACCTGAACGCCATGGTCAAAGAGTTCACGAACCTCGCCTACCACGGCATGCGCGCCGGCAAGGACCCGATCGACGCCGAGGTCACTCTCGACCTGGACGAAACCATAGGGGAAATCCCTCTCGTTTACGAAGACTTCTCCCGCGTAATCCTGAACATCTGCACGAATGCGTTCGATGCCATGCGGTTATCGGTTACCGGTTATCAGTTATCAGGTACTACGCCGGAGGCGTCTAACTTTTTAAATGACGGGGCTGTCATCCCGACGGAGTCGGGACCTTCACCGCAGGTGACGAGGGGCGCGCTCCTACAAGTCCGCACCCGCCGAGTAGGTAGCCACATCGTCATCGAAATCGACATCGATCCCGAGACCACCATCCAGGTGCCGGACCTGCCTCGATTCGGCGGTCGCGTCGAGGGGAACAACGGCAAGATCGTCGTCGGCGGCACCGGC
>CAYZWQ010000256.1:0-3135 GCA_964481355.1 uncultured Chitinophagales bacterium | reverse complement strand
AATCAATATCCTGAACAAACGGCTTGAGCGCTTCAAGACGGCAAGGGAAAAATTCGCCATCGCAGAGACCCAGCTCGAAACGATCGAAGATGCCGTGCGGTACGTGTATGAGCAGTCGATGACCATGAATAACCCAGAAGAGATCGGGTTCCAGCTCGACAACTTGCTGCTTGAGGTCGAAGAGACGGCAACACTGATGGAGGAGGTCGAAGCCGACATGCTGCCGGGCCTAAATTTGCTCGACGACATCGATTTGGGCAGCAGTGCGGATGAGTCCGATTCTGCCACGGTAACTAAACGAGCACGAGAAACATCCTGAGACCATGGATTACAGCACCCTCATCATCGATCGAAGACCAGACGGCATAGCCGTCATCACGGTGAACCGCCCCGACAAGTTGAACGCCCTCAATGCAACGGTGATGAAAGAGCTCGATCACGCCGTCGAGGACATTATCGTCGACCGCTCGGTGCGTGCCGTCATTATGACGGGTGCCGGCGAGAAGGCCTTCGTTGCCGGTGCCGACATCGCGGAGCTGTCGAGGCTGGATGAGGAGTCGGGCCATGCCTTGGCCACGAACGGTCAGTCGGTGTTCATGCGCATCGCTCGCAGCCCCAAGCCCTTTGTGGCGGTTGTGGAGGGCTACGCCCTTGGCGGTGGATGCGAACTGGCACTCGCATGCCATATTCGGGTGGCGGGTGGAAACGCCGTCTTTGGTCTTCCGGAAGTTACCTTGGGTCTAATTCCTGGCTACGGCGGCACTCAACGGCTGTCCCGACTGGTGGGGCAGGGAAGGGCTATGGAGATGATCCTGACCGGGAACCCCATCAAAGCCGATCACGCGCTCAACATAGGGCTTGTGAACCGAATGGTCGAACCTGGAAAGGGGCTCGAGGAGGCTCAGTCCATCATCGGCAGCATCCTGAAGCGGGCGCCCCTGGCCGTGGCAGCGGCCATCAAGGCGATCATTGCGGCTGACGAGTCGCCCGAAGAGGGTTACGAAATCGAGGCCGACCTGTTTGCAAACCTCTGCTCCACCGACGATTTCAAAGAGGGAACCAGAGCCTTCCTCGCCAAAGAGAAGCCCCAGTTCAGGGGCGAGTGATCTGGCTGCCTGAAGCTAGAACTGGTAGGTGAATCCGATTCCAAGCACCTGCTTGAACTGCACCTTGGGGCCAACCGACTCCGGTATGCCGTCTCCGTTCTTGTCGACGGCAATGTCGATGTCCTTGTCGTAGAGTAAGTGAGTGGTAAGCGTGGCCGACATGAAACGGTTGACTTTAAATCCCAGGATGGTCTCCCAGCTCACGTCGATGGCCTCAGGCTCCTTCAAGTAATTCGAGAATACGTCGATCTTCGTAAGAACCGACACGCTCTTGTCGCTGAACAGGCTCGTGCTGTACATCACCCTGGCATATCCGCCAAACTCACTACGGGTATTTTTCCCGGGTTCCACACCGAAGGCCCCTGCATCGGCAAGGCGTCGATCGTTCACGGTGGTCATACGGCCGGTAAAAGGAGATATAAATGCCGTGAACGAAGGCGAGGGCTTGTAGTCCATCCCTGCGGCTGCCAAGATGTATGCCGGTGCCAAGAATGCGGATATTTTGGTCGAGTCGTTCGGATAGTCGTATCCGGGTCTGAGCTGCGTCTTGAAATTGGCCAAAGCCGAATAGTACCAATGCTGCGAAGCCCGACGTCCAAACTTGGAAAAAAGGTCGATTTTGTCGTCCGTCTTGATGAATTCTCCTTTCCCCTGACGAAGTACCCCAAATCCAATGTCGATGAGATTGTCCCACGAACGGTTGTCTTTTTCGTAATTCGCATGCAAGCTGAGCAAGCCGTTGAATCCTATCGAGTTTTGACCTCCTGCCGACCAATAGGTGAACGACGACTGGGAAAAGTGCAAATTCGAGACGCCGCCCATCTTCCATCCACCGATGGAATCTGCCTTTTGGGAACGCAAGGCCTTTTCGGCATCCGTCACTTGAGCCGATGCGTCGAACACGAATGCAGTGGTCATCAAGAGCAGGACAAAGAGGGAAGTCGTATGGCTGCGCATCATTGATGAGTGGAATTCATTATTGGTAGCCTATTTTGCGAGGTAATCAATTCGGGATCCATGCCACAATTCTGGCAGGCGCACCGCTTCCTCGCTCAATTTTCATTGGCAGTGCGATGACGAAGGCCCCCGTAGAAGGAAGTTGGTCAAGGTTTGCGACGTTCTCAAATCCGGGGATATTCGCCGCGAAAAGATGCCGGTGCGATTCATAGAGTTTGGATTGGCCGTAGTCAATTGAGGGCGTGTCGAGTCCAAAGGCGATGATTTCGCGTTCGTCTGCGAGCCATTTGGCAGCGTCGGGGTGAAGGCCGGGAAATGACAACGACAGAACGCCGACCAAGCCTTTTTTGTCCGTTCCCATGTAGGCCACTGGGTCAGGCCAGAATGCTGACGAACCCGTGTTCACAAGAACGACGTGGTCGTTCACCGTGGTCTGATGCTCCGTTTCCCACTTTTGGATGTCGGCGACCGAAATTTGGTAATTGCGGTTCGTTTTGGCCGAATCGCTGACATCGACCAAGGCGACGGGACCCATCATCGATGAAAGGGGAATCTCATGCGCGGTCTGCATGCCTTCCGAAAAATGGATTGGAGCATCGAGGTGAGTCCCACCATGTTCTGCCCCATAGAGGTTGAATGCCTGGTAGTAATATCCATTCTCCGTCATGCCGACGAATACGGTGTCCTTGCGGAAATTGTCAGCCGTCGGCCAATAAATGGTGTTCGACGAAAACGAGTGGGTTAGATCGATCCATGAGCCATGGTCCATCATTTCGGCCAACGACAGACCGTTTCGTTCATTAGCCACATTGCACGAAACCATCAAAAAGGAAAATGGGAGAACAAGTCGTAGAAATTTCATACAGCACCTTTGAGCGTGTGTTGTTGTATTAGAATTTGGAATAAAATAGTGTTTATGTTATGATACGTCGTCATGTTACACTCCAATTTGCGTATTTTTACCGATATATTGAACCGTAATTAAACCAGTGTAACCTCTATTACATGCGCCTTGTCAAGTTTTGGGAATGGTGGGTAGGAAGCAGCGAAGAATTTACGCTAGAGATACGCG
>CAYZWQ010000255.1:0-3174 GCA_964481355.1 uncultured Chitinophagales bacterium | reverse complement strand
CGATATGGTAATTATCAGAAGGTCAAGTGGTGGACTTTTAAATAAGTTTGAAAAGCCAGCCTTTCTCAAGATTATCAGTGCAATCGGATGCAAAAAGAATATCGCGAAGCTCGTACTGGAGATCAATTCCACAACTCTAGGTTTCATTGTTGACATCCTTTCAAACACGGCGAATAGTGCGACGGACATCGTCACCTTCTGTACAAGCATGAGGTCGAACCAGGCAAAGTCAAAAAATGCTTTGTGTGAATTACCGAGTTGGCCGAAAGTGGTTTGCATCACAATTGTGGAAATGGCGATTATCAAGAGGGGAATCTCGCGTCCATGTAATAACATCAGTACCTTGGTTCGGTAAGAAGACACCATAATCCCAAGGAGGTAAATTGGGTTGAAATAGATGAGTGAATGCAGGAGGTTGATATTTTGAATCGGCCGGTGTACAAAAAGCGCTATGCAAAAGCTGACCAACCATATAGATAACTGAACTCGAAACCCAAGACGCGCAAATCGTAGGTGTAGTGGAGACAGCATGAACGTTGCCAGTATAAAAGGGATGAACCAATAGGCTTGAAAGGTTGATCCAATTAAGGTCGCCTTGGCGAGCTTTTCAAAAAAATGCGCTTGAAAAAGATTTTCTGAAGAGTAAATCGCAGCGCTAGTCAGGTAATAGGTGGTGACGGGCAACGAAATAAACAGATATGGCAAAAGTACGTTGCGAATTTTGCCAAAAACGAATTTTTTGTATGCAAAATGCTGCACATAAACATGATGAAACATATATCCTGAGATGAACACAAAATACGTTGTTCCTCCGGTGATCATATTTATCAGAAACCGCGCTTCCCAAGTGTCTGATGCAAGTGAAGCCAAAAAGTAAGCATGTCCCGCCACGATAAAGATTATTGCCAATGCACGAAAGTGCACGATTGATGATAATCTTACTCTAGTTGGATGTGGGTCAACATGTTGACGGGTTTTAGCTAGCGCTGTTGTTTGCAACTTCAGTTCGTCATTTATCGGTGAAAGGATTACACTCAACCCTCACACATCGATATTGAAGATTGAAGATTGAAAAGTGAACATTGAAAATTCCAACTATCTGTTGATGTTCACATTTTATCCATCTGAAAAATCCATTCTTCAATCTCCAATCTTCAATCTTCAATTTCTCAGTCTCTGCCCACAAAGAACACGGCGTTGGCGACCATGAGTTTGCCACTTTCCCAGAAACCTCTGTATAGTGGGTTGTCCGCCATGATCACAACTGAGCCGCTTCCACGACTGTACACCACAAAGTTCGCACTTTCTTCGAGGACGGGCTTGATTTTGTATCCCACAAAGCCAGCCGTATAGCCACCTTTGGGTACGATTCCGACGTTCCAACCGTCTTTGACATAACCAAAGGCAGACGGGCTCAGCTTCATGCTGTAGTAGGTGTCACCGTAGCCGTAGGCCAATGGGTGGGTGTTGTCAAGCTTGTTGCGGTAGATGGCGCCGGCAATTCCGGTCTCCATGGACCTGCGCTCACGCCCAGCATACCCTGGTTGGGGATCAGTGCTATCGTTGGTGGGTCCTTCCTTCATCTTTAGGTCCTCAAACTCCTTCGAGCTCGTCGCAATGGATGCGGCACTTCCAAGAAGAATGAGCTTTCCACCGCTGCGAACCCACTCCATAAGCCGGTTTACGGCCGCCTCACTTCGAAATGCTTGTACGGAGGAACCTAACATGATCACATCATACTTCGACAAATTGACACGCGCGGCATCGCTTGCATCGATGATGGTAATTGGATAACCTAGTGTTTGCTCAAAAAAGTGCCAGATTTCACCTACTCCACCGCTGGAAACGCCATCGCCCGCCACTGTAAGCACTTTCGGCTGACCGATATAGCCGTAGTTCGACCCAAAATCGGCCCCCCTGGTTGCGAATCCTGTTGAAGTAGCATGCAGCGTGCGGCCAAAATCGGCGGCCGTTGCTCTCACCAGCTGATCAAAATTGACGATGTCGTCGTTATCTTCGCGTGTCAGGATAATCGTGCCACGCTCGTAGCTGCGTCCCTCGATTTCGAACGGACGGTTTGCAAATCGTGCGTGGACCTTGTGACGCAATAATTTGGACAAGAATCTTGTGTCGTCAATGCTCCTGTATGGCAACACATAGGCATACGGTTCGGCAGGAAGGACAGGCGCAGATGGTGCCGCTTTGGCGCTACCACCTGCAGGAAGTGCCGTCGCAACAGCGTAGGCTTCAAAACCACGCACATATGGAACCGACCATGCGGTGAAATCGTACGTCAACGAGTCGACGATGGTCGTCCTCGGCTCAAACAATACCGATATCTGCATCCCTTTAGGCTGAGCCACATTGATCACCAAATCGCCTGTTTCGGTAGTCACGCGTTGATCCGTACCTTGACGGTAACTGAAGCCTGAAACCGTGGTGCCGCCATTGCTGTATCCGTAACGGATATAATTGGCATCGAGCCAGTCGGTAAACCTCTTGAGGTCATCGGCATTGTTGCTGCCTTTGATCAGGTATGATTTATACTTGCCGGGCGGATCATTGCGACCTTTGTCGAAGAAAGCCTTGAATTCTCTGATCACGTTTTCCTGATGCTCAGCTACGGCCTCAACACTTGCAATACCAGTCACATGTTGGTGAATGATTCGGTCGTAGAACGATAGCGTATCGCCGTTCGCCTTTGTGGCCGCCAATCCGGCGCGGCCGCTTCCACCTTGCTCGACGGTGATGCCGATGGCACCGTTCATAGTCGGCCATGTATCGCCATAGCTGGGTGCAAACAAATCGAACACTTCGCGGGTGAAGTACAACCATCCGTTCTTGTCGAAATACTTGATGTTATTCATCCCGATCGTTGTCTGAAACTCACGCTGCCAAGGTGTGATATACTCGTGAAATGGCTCTGCAGCAGGAGCAAAGTAGTAAGGCGAGTCGAGACCCATTTCGTGGAAGTCGATATGCACGTGTGGCATCCACTTGTGGTACAAGCTTATGCGAGCCTTGGTCTCCTGCTGGGTCTGCCAGGCCCAGTCGCGGTTCATGTCGAAATAATAGTGATTTGGACGCCCACCTGGCCATGGTTCGCTGTGCTCGCGCGAATCCATGTTCATGTTGGGCTCAACACCCATCATTTGATGATACCAAACGACATAG
>CAYZWQ010000254.1:0-3178 GCA_964481355.1 uncultured Chitinophagales bacterium | reverse complement strand
GAGTCGTTGTTGGCGGAGATGGTTCCAACCTGTGCGATTTCAGTCTTGTCGGAGATCTCACGGCTGAACGTACGGAGATCTTTGATGATAGCGGACACAGCCTTGTCGATGCCGCGCTTGAGGTCCATCGGGTTAGCTCCTGCGGTCACGTTCTGCAGACCGGCGGTGATGATGGCCTGGGCAAGAACGGTTGCCGTCGTGGTACCGTCGCCGGCGATGTCGCTGGTCTTCGACGCCACTTCGCGCACCATCTGGGCGCCCATATTCTCCACTTTGTCGGAGAGTTCGATTTCTTTTGCAACGGTCACACCGTCCTTGGTGATCAGCGGAGCACCGAAGCTCTTCTCGATGACCACGTTGCGGCCACGGGGACCCAGGGTTACTTTGACTGCGTCGGCAAGCTTGTCGACACCGCGCTTCAGGGCGTCGCGAGCTTCCATGTTGTAGTTTATGTTCTTAGCTGCCATAATCGTCAGATGATAAAAGGTTTACGTAGTGATTAGGAGATGATTCCGAGGATGTCGCTTTCGCGCATGATCATGAGATCTTCGCCGTCGACGGTGATTTCGGTGCCGGCATACTTGCCGTAGAGCACTTTGTCGCCTTCGTTTACGGTCATGTCGATCTTGACGCCATTCTCGACTTTACCTGCGCCTACAGCGACGACGGTGCCGCGCTGTGGCTTCTCCTTGGCAGTATCGGGGATGATGATACCGAAGCTGGTCTTCTCTTCAGCGGCGTCGGGACGTACAAGTACGCGGTCGCCCAGAGGTTTGATGGCCATGTTGGCTCCTTTTGTTACGTTAGTGGTTGCTCTCTCGCACTCTTGGCACTCTGCCTACACGAGTGCTAATGTTTCGGCCACAAATATAACAAGACTAACCATTGGCGTCAAGCACTCTTGGCACAAGAGTGCTAACCGTAACAAGACATAATACTGCCTGAGAGACTACTCTTCGGCCTCTTCGTCTTCGGAGTCGTCGGCGATGTCGTCGGTGTTGATCACGATGTCCTCGTCACCGCCGTCGTCGTCGGAGCTTTCGTCCTCGTTCGCCTCAAAGGCGACAGCCGGCTTCTTCTCGACCTTGGTCTCGGTGGCACCGTAGCGACGGAGCAGCATGGCCACTTCGAGCTGGTCGTTCTCGTTTGCGAGCGTGAGTGCCGTGTCCTTGTTTTTGTCGCGCAGTTTGATGTCGGCACCCTTACTGATGAGGAACCTTACCACGGCAAGGTGACCTTCCTTCGCGGCAAGCATGAGGGCCGTCTGACCCCAATGCTGCACCCCGTTCACGTCGGCACCCTCCTCGATCAGGTACTTGACCGCCTCCAGGCGACCCTCACGGGCGGCGATGATAAGCGCCAGCGGACCGATGTCCGTCTTGTTGGCGCGGAGGTATTTCATCATCTCCACATTGCCGTTCTCCGCAGCGCGGTTCAGGGCAGTCCCACCGATCTTGTTTTTGATGTTTGGATCCGCACCCGACTCGACCAGGAACTTCACGATGTCGAAATGGTTGCCCATTGCGGCGTAGATGAGGGCGCTTGATCCGCTCTTCGAAACTTCGTTGATGTCGGCGCCCGATTGTACCAGTTTCTTGACTTCAGATAGGTTGCCTTCGTTGGAGGCGGCGAGAAGTGGGCTGAGTTCCATGATCGTGATCTTGACTAATCGTTAGGTGTCGGGGACGCTCTAGTATATAATTCCATTCCCGATTTTGAAAGCGCGAAAAGATACGGAAATGTGAGGAGGAATACCATTGGGCATTGGGCATTGAGCATTGAGCATTGAAGATTGAAGATTGAAGATTGAAGATTGAAGATTGAAGATTGAAGATTGAAGATTTTTCAATTTTCAATTTTCAATTCTCAATTCTCAATTCTCATTTTCCCTCGGTAGCCTTTAAAGAAATCTTTGGCGGCCATTTTCCGTTTGCCCTCCAGCTGAACTTCGACCATTTCGATTGCGCCCGTCTTGCAGGCGATGAAATACGAGCCTCCATCTTCGACGATCACACCTGGATCTCCATTTACATGCGGAGCATTGCGGGTGCGGTAAATCCGGAACCGAAGCCCGTCGAGGGTCGTTAACGCGCAAGGTAAGGGACTCATCCCCCGAACGTGGTTGTGCACGGCCAAGCTGTCGCGGTCGAAGTCGATGATGCGGTCCTCCTCGAAGATCTTCGGTGCCGCCGTGGCTGCGTGGGCGTCCTGCGAGACAGGATGGGCCTGTCCGCTCTCAATCAGGTCGGCCGCACGCACGATCATGTCGGCTCCGAGGATTCGGAGACGCTCGTACACCTCGCCGGTGGTATCGTCTGGACCCACATCAATGGCCTCCTGCATGATGATTCCGCCTGTGTCGATGCCACTGTCCAGAAAAAAAATGGTGTTCCCCGTGCGTGTCGCACCATCCATGACAGCCCGGTGGATCGGGGCTGCTCCTCGATAGAGTGGCAACAGCGATGCGTGGATGTTCACCGATCCCAGCCTTGGCCAGGCCAACAGCCAATCCGGCAGGATCTTGAAGGCCACTACCACAAACAAATCACACTCAGGTATCCCCAAAGTCCGATGTCCAATATCCGATGCTCGATGCTCAATGCTCGATGCATCTCGCTTCTCGTCTCTCGTTTCTCGTTTCTTGACCCGCTCCCATTCAAGAACCGGCAATCCAAGCTCAGTCGCCTTGGCTTTGACTGGCGTCGGCATGAGCTCTGTGCCGCGTCCACGCCTCTTGTCGGTACCGCTCACAACAGCCACAATTTCGTGTTGGGATGCATGAAGCGCCTCCAAGGCCGGAACGGCAAACTCAGGGCTTCCCATGAACACGATGCGCATAGCGATCAGACCGTCTTGAGCGCGACGGGGTACTCCGGTTCAATCAGACCGTTGGCGATCGCGTCGAGTTTGCCCTTGAGCAGGCGACGACGGAAACTGCCAAGCCTTTCGAAGAAGAGTATGCCATCGAGATGGTCGTATTCGTGCTGAATAACACGGGCAAGCCAACCGGACGCATGGAGATCACAGTCGTTGAAATCACGGTCTTTGTATCGGATCACCAGCGACTCAGGACGCACCACCGACTCTCGCAGGTCGGGGAGGCTCAAGCAGCCTTCGTCCATCGGCACCTTGACATCCGACATCGACACGATCTCCGGGTTGATGAAGACGGTCGGGC
>CAYZWQ010000253.1:0-3196 GCA_964481355.1 uncultured Chitinophagales bacterium | reverse complement strand
ATATTATCCGTATATCGGAACATAACCTCGAATCGCGGCAGAAACACCAATGAGGAATAGACTGTGAAAGCATCAAATTGATAGGATCCAATCTCCAAGTCATCATCTCTGTTTAGGAAGTCCTCTGGCATGAAGCTAAAAGGGATAAAAGAGGTACCTAACGTTAAAGTGCCATCTGATGGAAATGCAGCTGTTTGCACATGGAACAGACCCGACGTGCCTACGATGGACTGCCCCTGCCCCACGAGAGGGATGAGGGCCAACAGGAGGATGATGAGATGTTTCAATGGCCGAAATTCGTAGAAAATTCGCAGTTTTATTCTAATTAGTTGCGAATTTGGGGTTGGCTACATGTACTTGGATTACTATCAATTCGTAGAAAATTCGCAGATTTGCTGCGAATTAGTTGCGAATTTTGGATTCATATCACGTTTGCGAGCCTGTTCGTAATTCGTAGAAAATTCGCAGTTTTGCTGAGAATTTTCTACGAATTTTGGAAGGACCCTCGCCTGATCCCTCACTGCGTTCGGTACCTTCGGCTTCACTCGGAACTGTGGGCTCAACTGAGTAAACGATAACAGTGCAATTTTTTATGTGGCGCCAAGACCCTTACGAGGTTCGTCCGACTGTGACAGGAGGCGAACGACAGCATGTAGCCTAATGATATGAGGCGACTTTTGACAAGTATTCCAACATCAATGTCGCCTGTTTGTCCCTGGAATAGTGGGGAGCAGCGGCGAGGCCAGCTTTCCTGAGTTCGGCGACCCTATCTGGATGACCCAACAAATCCTTGATGGCCGTGGCCATCTCTGTGGGTGACTCCGGAGCGACGCATACCCCAGAACCAGTCGAGCGAATAATTTGAGTGGCCTCCCCTTCAGGAAGGCTCATGAGAATAGGGATACCCATTCCCATAGCCTCGAAGATTTTTGATGGGATTACTGTTGAAAACACTGGCGTGTCGCGCAGTGGCACGATGGCGACATCACAAAGACTCCAAAGGGCGGGCATCTTGTCTTTGGGTTGACGAGGTATCATGACCACATTATCTAAACCCCGTTCGATAACAAGCCGCTCCACACTGGCCCTGTCGGCACCCGATCCGGCGAAGAAAAATGCCACACTTGGCTCACCTTTGAGCATCTCAGCCGCATCAAGCACTTTGGTCAAGGCATGCGCCATACCATGGGTTCCAATGTAACCGCAGACAAACTTACCCTCAAGACCGTATGTTTGCATAAGCTCCAAATCTTTTTCGAGAGGCTCATATCGGTCAAGGTCAACTCCATTGATCACCACATCGATCTTATCAGGGTTAATACCTCGATCAATCAGATCCGCTTTGAAAGAATTGGTCACAGAAATAATGCGTTTTGACCTGCGATACAGAAACAACTCAACCTTTTCGAGTAGGCGGATTACCTTGCTCTTCTCCATCGCACCGACTGCAACAATGGAAGCAGGCCATAGATCTCGCAACTCAAACACGAAGGGAACACGCCTTAATGCCGCCGCCGCCCAGCCCCCTATTGCGGCAAAAAACTGGGGAGATGTGGCAACAAGCACATTCGGCCGTTTTTCAAAGAGGGACATCACAAAAGCCATGACCATAAAGCTCATGTAGTCTAGCGTGCGCTTCAAAAAACCCTCGTTTGCCGATATGTAGGTCTTCACTCGAATGACACGGATACCACTGACAATTTCCACTTGGCGCCACTTGTTGCGATAACCCGCATATAGCTTGCCCTCAGGGAAGTTCGGTGCACAGGTGATGACCGTAACGTCATGTCCGTCTCGAACCCAACGCACAGAGTGCTCAAATAGCCGTGTTGCCGGTGCATTCGACTCCGGCGGAAAATTATCCGACAAGAATAGGATTCTCATTGATCTGAAATTCTCTTGAAGCCAGTAATCACCATATCCTCTCTGAACACCACACAAACCACATCTATCGGCACACTCAAGCCAAAACTTGGATGCCAGGTAGATTTCTCTATATGCACATCGCCACCTTTTACATGCACGTGTAGACTGTCACCAACTTGTGAAGATAATGTGACACCCGCGGGCTCTACATCAGCCTTCCAATCGGGACCCACATGAAACCTCGCCACCGCGTGTTGAAATTTACCATTCAGGGTGTCCGTTACTGTGAGATGGCCCTCATTTAATTTCCACTCTCTCCGGTGGCCAACAGGAGGACGCAGACGCATGTAACCAGCATGTTGTGCCTCTACCAAAACAGCGCCACCATCCACTTCTGCCTTTAACACATCAGTGCTCGCTCGACGCGCAACACGGAAACTGGCCCATGTTTCAGATGAGTTCACCCCGTTGATGACGACGGTATTATGGGCGGATGTGCTCCTTTGACGTTCACGCTCAGAATTACGTTGGTAGGTGGATATCCCAGAATTGACAAGTACACGTGAGCCGCCAAGCGACCACTCGAAACTCAAAGTACCAGCATGGGCATGACCTGGGATATACGATGGACCCACAGTCCCAACATCGGCCATCACGACAGAGTCTGCCAGGTTCGCCCGTATGAAACCGCTTGCCTTCAGATGATGCAATCTACCGACGATCGAGGCATCTTGGGGCAAACCAATGCGATGCGCATACGAATATAAGGAGCAAATTGGCGGTGCGATCCCCGTGGTAGAATCATTGAAAAATGCGATATCGCCGTCGGGGTGCGTCATGCACGATAGCCAATCGAACATCTTCGGTAAATTGGCTTGCAAGCTATCCACCAAGTTCGATGGCAGCAAAGAGTCGTAAACATTATTGAGCTGAATCAGATCAAGCGCATCCTCAAGTATAATGCCATGATACATCGGGCTTCGCTCGAATTGTCCCCCGTCAGCTAAAATCTGTTCATCGAGCTGCTCGGACAAGATATTGCATCCGAGCCGCAGCCATCCCTCGGCTTCAGCGCCCTCAAAATAACACCCTGCAAAAACGAGGGCCTTGGCATTGGCCCATAGATGGTTCCCTAGAATATGGTACTCGATATTGACCGACAGCCATCCCGCCTGATCAGCCAAAGATGACTTTAATGCATCGGACTCGGTCGGATTTCGAATCAACCACTTGACCCAATTGACAATCCGAAGTGAGGTTGGATAAGCCTCCCAACCGTTACCGACTACCGGTGGATTCTCACGCATCCAGTCGTACAGCAACTCCCGAT
>CAYZWQ010000252.1:0-3224 GCA_964481355.1 uncultured Chitinophagales bacterium | reverse complement strand
TTTGACCTTCGGCCAAAGATTGATTACCTCCTTTACCCCTTCGATGCCGCTCTTGCCGGGCAACATAATGTCCATGACCACTACATCGGGAATATCCATGTTGTTAGCGTAAGCAACGAGGCTCTCAACCGACCTAAATCGGATAACGGAAAAGAAAAGGCTGTCTGAACGCAAGTATTCAAGCAGCATGTCACCGATTTCCGGATCATCTTCAACGATTACCAAATTGATCGTTTCCATTAGAATGTGATCACTGTTTTAAAACCTTGTACTGATTTTTCGAATGAAACCTCGCCACCCAGAGCAGCAATGCGTGACCTGACGCCCTTGATTCCGAACCCTGACTCCGTCAACACATTGTCATCGTTCTTGCCATTGTCGAAAGCAGTTATCGAATATTTTACGCCAAGCATGTCGAGTACCAAATGAAACTGTGTCCCATTTGAGTGCTTCATTGAATTTACTGCAATCTCCTTGATGATTGGGAGCAACTGCCTCCTTTGTTTTACGGATAGGTTGAATGTTGCATCTGGGACTCTGTTCTCAAATATAAAATCAATTCCGGTGCCCTCAAAGATGAGACGCAGCCAGTCGGTCATACGGTCTTGGAACTCCTGCGTGGTCGCATTTTCCGAACTAATGTTCCACAGCAGATTCCGCAGACTCTGCATCCCCTCCTTGTGAAGCCTCTGGAGATGCATCAGATCGTCTTTTGTTGGTGTCGATTTCGAGCTTATCAGCTCTGTTCTCATGGAGGCCTTTGTCAAGATACCGCCCAACTCATCATGGATGTCGTTCAGGAGATTCGTCTTGATGTCGCGCAGTTCAATCTTTTGGCTGTAACGATAATACAGAAAGCCAATGATGATGGCTACAACGAGCAGTATCACAAGGATCACAAAGTACACCGAGCCGACAAAGGGTTCCGTGACATGAACCAAGATTCGAATAGGTTCGTCAACAGTCGCACCCGAGGCATGTATACCGATTATCTCAATATGGTACAACCCAATAGGAAGATTACGCAGCCTAAGTAACCCGTTGTCAAAACTCAGCCAATCTTGGTCAAGTCCTTCAAACCGGTACAAATACTTCGAGTATGCCGGGTTCACATATTCGTTGAAACTGACACTGATGGTTAACAGGTCTGAGATACCGACGAGATTAATGGGTTCAAGTCCCGAGATGTCGTAATCCACTAATCGTATTTCGCTGTTATCTTCGACAACGATGCTTCCTAAGTAAAGTTTTGGGTCTAATACCTCTGGGCTGAGCTTGTCCGGCTCGATCCGTATTACACCGTTGAGCCCACCAAAGTATAGCGTTGAGTCGGAAGCCTTCAGATGGGATCCAATATTATACTCATTGTCGACAAAACCGTCTTCCTGATAGTATCGCAATGTTTTTTTTTGTTTGGTGTCGTAGGCTACCAAACCATGAAAGGTGGCCAACCATAACCTACCAAATGCATCTTCCTCCATGGAAGCGATGTCGTTGCCCGCTACTTCTGCCACAGATTCAAAGTGGGCGCCATTTTCATGCCTTACGTAAAGTCCCCCTCGGGTCGCGACCCAATAGCGCCCGTCGGATGCGACAAGAACTTGGTTGACCTTGTTCGATTGGGAAGGGGTTACGCCCCTCACACCAAAGTCTGTGAAATGGTTCGACAGGTTCCAGTTTGTGTCGAATTCGTAAAGCCCCCTGTTAGTCGATACCCAATAGTGGCCATTTCCATCTTTGGCTATGTGGTTGATGGCGTTTTGGTTTGGACCCCATCCGAATGACTGAACATCCAATCGTTGAAGGGTATTTTGGTTCAGATCGAAGCTCCACAGCCCGAAGGGATTCGTGAATCCCGCGATTAGATGGTCACCATCGTCGAATAGATAGTAGCTGTGCTCGGTGGGACCTCCGTTTCCAGTGGGAAACAACCGGTCGTCGAGCAGATCGACAAGGTCGTACTCGACCAAACCTGTTCCATCGGTAGATACAAACAAACGGTTGCCTTTAATGACCCCCGAAACATTAAAGAGTGCATTGGATGGCAATTTTTTGATGATGTTGTTTTCAGGCTCATACTCAAGTATGTTCTTGTACATGAGCAAGAGGATCCGCTTGTCAGGTTTCTCGATGATAGATTTGTACAGAATATTGGGTTCGCTGAAGGACAGACTGCTTGTCGGCAGTTTTGAGATGAAACTCGGCGGAACCCGGAAGACGGTCACCCCTCGGTCATGAAGGATGAATACCGTTCTACTGTTATCCGTTATGATCTTCTTGAAAAAGATGTCCTCATAACCCGGTAAGATCAGTGTTTCAGGAGCATTTGAACCATTGCCAAGCATCAATGAATTAAATTTTGATCCATAAATAACATGACCCGACGATAGTTCAAGATAGTTGGTGATGTTGGCTTCACGGTCAAAGAGAGGAGCCTCTCTCCCAGTGACGGGGTCAAGTATGACCGTCCCGGTGCTGAGCAAGTTCATCACCCCATGTTTCTTGCTTTTGACCAACCCCCTCGTATTCCTAAAACTGGAACTTTCATGACTCCAGAGATGACTGACCTGCAAGGATGAGAGATCGATCTTAGCTGTTTTGTTCGCATTATTTCCAGTCACGATGATGGCATTGTCGACATGAACATAGCTGTATTCTACCGACGCAAAACCGATATGGGTATCATCAAGGGTTTGGGTGTCGGTTAACATCCCCAACTCATCCAAAACTAAAAGTCGATTTTCGGCACCTCCGATAAGTTTGCTGATGTACCTGTTTTTGTGAACATAGGGTAGAGTTTCTACCATCTTTGAACCGACGTGGATGACATCGATGGTAGAATCTGCCGCAACATAGACGTATTCACCGATTATTAGGATATCTTTTATGTCATCGCTAGAAATACGGTGCAGCGGGTCGACAGATGTGAAGTTGATGAATTTATGTCCATCAAAGTAACTCAAGCCTCGCGCCGTGACTAGCCATAAACCACCATTGGGGTCAAGTTCTCCATCGAGCACCTTGTTGTCGATCAGACCATTTCTCACATCATAATTAATTGCTCTTACGTTTATGGGTTGTTGGTTCGCAACCACCCCCAAACATGTTCCAAACAACAGAATTAGGGTTAGATAAATATTTGGATACATAGGTGCAATTGGGGCGCTGCGTGAATTATATGTCAGGGATCGTGACATTCACGAAATCTACGAAATTGTGACCGC
>CAYZWQ010000251.1:0-3250 GCA_964481355.1 uncultured Chitinophagales bacterium | reverse complement strand
GGTCCGGAGAAAGGTGAGATCATGAAGCGTCCAACTCTTGCCAACACCTATCGCCTGTTGGCAACTCAGGGTCGTGATGCGTTTTACAGGGGGGAAATCGCCGAAAAGACCGATGCGTTCATGCGCGCGAACGGCGGCTACCTTCGCAAGATTGACTTTGAGCGCCACACTTCTACCTGGGTGGAGCCGGTATCGGTGAGCTACCGTGGCTACGATGTGTACGAGCTCCCGCCTAATGGTCAAGGCATCGCCGCACTCCAGATGCTGAAAATCCTTGAAGGGTACGACTTAGCCTCGATGGGATACAACAGCGCAGAGGCACTCCATGTCATGGTGGAGGCCAAGAAGCTGGCCTTTGAGGATGTCGCCAAATTTTACGCTGATCCCGACTTCTCGGGCATCGACTATCGCCCCCTCCTCACCAATGAGTACGCCGACGAACGGCGTAAGCTCATTGGCAACCGGGCGGCGAACGAGGTTCGTCCAGGTAACGCAATCCTCAGAGACAGCGACACCATCTACCTTACCACGGCCGATTCGGAAGGCAACATGGTCTCCCTGATTCAAAGCAACTTCCGTGGCATGGGGTCGGGAATCGTCGTTCCGGGCACCGGTTTCGTGTTCCAAGACCGTGGCGAGCTCTTTTCGATGGATCCCGACCACGCCAACGTCTATGAACCCGGAAAGCGGCCCTTTCACACCATCATCCCAGCATTCATCGCGAAGGACGGCAAGCCGTGGGTGAGCTTCGGACTGATGGGCGGCGACATGCAGCCACAAGGACACGTTCAGATCGTAGTTAATCTGGTCGACTTCGGAATGAACCTGCAGGAAGCCGGTGATGCAGCCCGCTGGAGGCACTTTGGATCAACCGAAGTGACTGCCGGCGCAAACGACTATCTGCGCGATGGCGGAAGGCTGAGCGTCGAGTCTGGCGTGCCAGGACAGGTGTTGCGCGATCTCACCCTGCGTGGTCATAAAGTTGGTTTTGAAGTTGGACCTTACGGCGGCTACCAAGCCATCATGTGGGACGCCAAACACAAGGTTTGGATCGGTGCATCCGAATCGAGAAAGGACGGACAGGCAGCCGGATACTGAGCGAGACACGAGAGCAAGAGCAGGAACAAGAGCAAGAACAAGAACAAGAGCAAGAGCAACAGCAAGAGGTTAGGTTAGGAGAGCCAGGAGCTGAGCTTGGTGAGGTCGACGTTGCCACCCGTTAAGATGATGCCCACGCGTTTGTCGGCAAATACGTCGCGATTTTTCAATACCGCTGCAAGTGGCACGACACAACTGGGCTCGACGACGATCTTCATGCGCTCGAGCACCAGCTTCAAGGCTGCCTTGATTTCATCTTCTGAAACGGTGAAAATATCTGCGACATGATCCCGTATGATCGCAAATGTCCGTTCGCTCAGACGGGTGAGCAGTCCATCGGCGATCGTGTCGATATATGGAGCAGGCTGTAACACACCTGATGTGAACGACACATACGCATCGGCAGCGCCCTCAGGTTCCGCAGCGTACGCCTTGGCTTCTGGTCTGAAGTAATGCACGCTCAGTGCAGTGCCCGACATGAGACCGCCGCCGCCTACCGGTGCAATGACAACATCCAAGCCGTCGACATCTTCGATCAGCTCCTTCGCGCACGTGGCCTGACCGGCAATGACACGGTCGTCGTCGTAGGGATGCACGAATGCAGCCCCTGTTTGTTCCACGATGCCAGCCACAGTATCCTCGCGGGCCTTCTGGTTCGGTGCACAAAACGTTATGGATGCACCATAACCGCGGACGGCATCAACCTTAGGTTTTGGAGATGTCTCCGGCATCACGATATAGGCCGGAATGCCCAGCTGACGGGCTGCATACGCAATCGCCTGGGCGTGATTCCCGGACGAGTGTGTCGCCAATCCTCGCGACAATGCATCTGCATCGAGCGATAGCGCCGCATTCATGCCGCCCCGTATTTTGAATGCACCAATTTTCTGGAAGTTCTCACATTTGAAAAACAGCGAGGCACCCGACATAAGGTCGAGGGTCTCGCTGGTCATTACGGGTGTACGGTGAATGTACGGACGTATACGATCGTGAGCTTCAGCAATGTCTTGTTTAGCGATCATTTGAGTTGGTCAAGGATGTGCTGAATGGCGCGGTCAAGCTGCGGGTCGCGACCTGACAGGTTGTCTTCGAATGTGTTCTTGACAAATATGTCTGGAGCAACGCCTTCCCGTTCTAAATTGCGTCCGTCAAGGCCATAACACCCCCAAGCTGGCATTCGGTGGTTCGAGCCGTCAACCAGGCCCAAGCTCGTGGTGAAAATGATCCATCGGTAGGTTTCGGTCCCAATTACGGTTCCCAGTTTAAGCGCCTTGAAACCCTCGGTAGTCATTTCAGCGTCCGAAAGACTCTGCTCGTTCACCAAAAGCACAATGGGTTTGTCGGCCGGTGTGAAATTTGGCTGACTTGTGCGGGCACCGTCTCTGAAGCTCCATTTAAGATATTCGCGCTGGCTCAATAGCTGAAGTACGGCATCGTGGACATTCCCTCCCGTGTTGTTTCTGAGATCCAATATGAGGGCGTCGCGATCCTGCGCTTCATTGGCCATTTCGATCCTGAACCGCTCAAGTTCTCCGCCACCCATATTCTTCATGTGGATGTATGCGATGCGGCCTTTGCCGTCCCTGTCGACGATAGACTGGTTCAAATCCATCCATTCGTCATACAGCAATGTCCGGAGCGCACCAGCTGAGATTGGACGTACTTTAACATTAAAACGTTCATTGTTTCGTGTGAAACCTAATTCGATTTCCGTGAGCATCCCAGGGTTCAGGAAATAGCTTTCCCGATTATGATTCCTGTCAACCTGTGTCCCATTTACAGAGACAAGCATATCACCCGGAAGAACCGTTACATCCCTGTTATCGGCTGAGCTCCCCTTCACGATTCTGTCGACGGTGTACGGAGCGTCTTGGCGGAACATGATTCCCGTTTCCATCGATCTTGACGTGAAGAACACGTTCTCCTCCTGGCCAAATGAATTGAACCCGAGGTGGGATGCATTCAGTTCTCCGAGCAGGTCGTTGGTAAGGAGACGGAGCTGGTCGCGGGTTGTGACATGCTGAAGGTATGATTCGTAGGTTTTGCGCATGGATTCCCAGTTCACACCGTGGAAATCGCCAGAGTAGAAATTCTCGTCCATATTCGCCCACGTTTCATGGAACATCTGGTCGAACTCCTCGCGCATGTTCTT
>CAYZWQ010000250.1:2911-3262 GCA_964481355.1 uncultured Chitinophagales bacterium | reverse complement strand
TCGGCCGTGGCGATCTTCATGCCGCGGTCCTTGAGCATCCCGACCACCGTGCGTGCCAAGGAGGCGTCGGGTTCCTGCGAGAAGATATGGTCGCCGGCCCGGCTGAGCAGGTAGTCGATGAGGGGACGGGCCTGGTGCCGGGCCTGGACGAGCGTCTCGGCGAAACTGCTCACGCGCAGCGTCACCCCGCCCTGCCCGGGCAGATAGGCCAGCATCACGCTGGCGCTGGTTAGGTGGTCGGTGTCGCCGATCACCTCGTCGGCCAGCTGGCTCTCGCTGATGCCATAGGTGTGCATGTAGGAGACCTCGTAAGCGGCTTTGCCATCGAGACGCTGCAACACCCGAGGCATC
>CAYZWQ010000250.1:0-2901 GCA_964481355.1 uncultured Chitinophagales bacterium | reverse complement strand
TTTCATCTCCGACGGCACTCCAGGCATGGCTGCTACGTCACATTTGCCGAATTTCATCCATAGACCTGGGGCGGTTCCCATCCGGTTGAACAGGGTTTCGGCGGCTTCGGGCACCATCGCCTGTTCCCTGTTGGAAGGCGAAAACGTGAGTCCACGGCGCTCGAACATTGCCTTCACGAAATGGAGGACGTCCTCATCCAGACGGTAGCCACATCCTGCCATGGCCGCCAAAGCCGCCTTGGTAATGTCGTCGCGGGTTGGACCCAGCCCTCCCGTGATCAACAGCAGGTCGGCCACACCGGTAGACGTGCGAAGGGCGTCTATGATCTGCGAATGCGAATCGCCGATGGTGAGCACCTGCCGCACATGCACCCCCACGGCGGTCAGACGGGCCGCCATCCACGATGCGTTCGTGTTCACCGTGTCGCCGATGAGAATTTCGTTTCCGATTGACAGGATATGCGCTATCACGATATGGTTATGTGTTAGAATGCACCGATGTGCTGTGAAGTTAACGACTTCAGCCGTCACACGCAGTCATCGAAAGCAGATTCCGCCTGACATCCTATCCGTTTTTTTTGTTTACTTTTGGGTCGGTAGTTGTTGCGCACCCAACATCACATATCGCATGGTCAAGAAAATTCCGAACATCCTGAGCGTCAGCCGCATCATCATGGCGCCCATATTTGTGCTGATGTACGTGCAGGAGGAGGAATTTTGGAGCGCGCTGAGCATTGCCGTGTTTGCAATCGCGGCCGTGACCGACTTCTTCGACGGGTACATCGCCCGAAACTACGGGGCCAAATCGGTGACGGGAAACTTCCTCGACCCGCTTGCCGACAAATTTCTGACGACGGCGGGATTTCTGTGCCTTTGGTACATCCGACCGGACCAATTTCCCATCTGGGCCATCGCCCTCATCATCATCCGTGACGTGGGGACGACGCTCATACGGCTGAACCAGGACGGCAAGCCAACCCTGAAGGTGGCAACCAGCAATTTAGCCAAGTGGAAGACCGCCATCCAGATGGTGTACCTCTACACCGCGCTCATCGTGGGAGCATTCGCATCGTCAACCATACGTCTGGGCGACACGGCACGTCACCTGCTAGACAGCGGCGTCTTCTATTGGGGCCTCCTTATGGTTACTGCGCTTACGGTGTACACTGGGGTGGAGTATCTGAGGAAGGACGAAAGAAGAAATGAACATTAACTTCTATTGAAATACAAGGTTGCTCGGCTGACATTTCAGCCTTCGGCCTCAATGATGGGCTCGCAATGACACCGGCGCCAGTCATGAGAAGAACATGCAAAGAGGGCGGCGCTACGCGCCGCCCTCTTTGCCACCCATTTTGGGCTATGCATGTCATTGCGAGCTAATCTCCGAGCGCAGCGAGGAGTCAGTCGAGCAACCTTGACATTTCCTTCCTACGTCTTTCGTCTTACTTCATTCCCCCGTATATTACGAGGCTATATATATTCGTTATACCTGCTATGAACACCGAGGCAATACACCTTCCGCGTCCTACTGACGCGATTATAGACGTGGAGTTCTCGCGCAAGCTTGCGAGAACCCTGCTAGAGATCAATGCTGTCGTCCTGCGCCCGAACGAGCCGTTCGTGTGGGCATCGGGATGGAACTCCCCCATTTACTGCGACAACCGTCTCACACTCCTCTATCCTGATCTGCGCCGCGAAATGGCCTCGGCCTTCGCCAATTTCATCCGCAAGGAATATCCGGAGACTTCCGTGATTACCGGAACTGCCACGGCCGGCATCCCGCATGCGGCTTGGGTATCCGACAAGCTCAACCTGCCGATGGCCTATGTGCGCGCAAAGGCCAAATCGTACGGCATGGGCAACCAAATCGAGGGCGGCGTAAAGAAAGGCCAGAAGACGGTCGTGATTGAGGACCTGATCTCCACCGGCGGATCCGTGATCAGCGTGGTAGACGCGCTGAGCTTCATCGGCGCCGAGGTGCAGGCCGTGTTCACCATCTTCACCTACGGCTTCCAGGTGTCTGCCGACCGTTTTGCAGAGCATAACCTGCCCGTTCACTGCCTCACCGACTATCCGACGCTCATCCAAGTGGCCAGCGAGCTCGGATACGTGAAGGATTCAGACCTGGAATTGCTCTCGCAGTGGAGAAAATCGCCCGAAACGTGGCCACATGGCTGAGGGCGGTTTGAACAAAGCAGCGTGATTGCATACCTTGCCCATAAATTCCAGGACCGATCGAAAGCATGAGCGGGAAACGATTCTACATAGAGACCTACGGCTGCCAAATGAACTTCTCCGACACGGAGATCGTAAATGCCATCATGGCCGAACAGGGCCATCAGGCGGTCGACAGCCCCGACAACGCCGAAATCATCTTCCTGAACACCTGCTCGATCCGCGACAACGCCGAGAAGAAAATCTGGGATCGCCTCAAGCAGTTCCGTGGCATGCACCGTCGCCGCAGTGACCTCACCATAGGCGTGTTGGGCTGCATGGCCGAGCGTGTGCGCGAGCAGTTCCTGGAGAAGGAGAAACTGGTCGACATCGTGGTCGGGCCCGATGCCTACCGCGACATCCCCGACCTCCTGGCCCAGGTCGAAGACGGACGCAAAGCCGTGAACGTGATCCTCTCGCTCGAGGAGACCTACGCCGACATCACCCCCGTGCGAACCGTCGGCAACGGCGTGAGCGCCTTCGTGAGCATCATGCGCGGATGCGACAACATGTGCTCGTTCTGCGTAGTGCCGTTCACGCGCGGACGCGAACGCAGCCGCGATTTCGGCAGCATCCTCGACGAGGTGCGCGAACTGTACGACCGCGGGTACAAAGAGTAGACCTGCCTCGACCAAAACGTGAATACCTACGCAGACTGCGACAAGCGCTTCGCCGACAAGATGGAGG
>CAYZWQ010000249.1:0-3271 GCA_964481355.1 uncultured Chitinophagales bacterium | reverse complement strand
CAGCGGCGTGTACATGGTGCGCCTGGAGGCAGGAGGAGAGGTGCACACGAGGAAACTGACGCTGCTGAAGTGATCGAAAACTAAGCGCAGCGAAGTATTCGATCACCCTGAACGAAGTGAAGGTTCATTAACAGTCATATACAAGAACTCTCCCCCGGCCCCTCTCTGCAAGCGAGGCTAAATGACTCTCCCCCGGCCCCTCTGTGCAAGCGAGGCTAAATGACTCTCCCCCGGCCCCTCTGTGCAAGCGAGGCTATATGACTCTCCCCCGGCCCCTCTCTGCAAGCAGAGAGGGGGGACTTTTAGGGCGGCTCCGGTTTCGGGGCCGCCCTTTTTTATGACGATGTCGTTGTCATTGTGAGCTGACACGTTGAGTCGTAGATCCTGAGCGCACCGAAGGACCAAGCGAAACGTCGGCGAACAACCTTTGGCCATCGTTTATTTGGTCATACAACTTTAAACTCTCCCATACTTGTTGTATTATAGTGTTTACATGCTAGCATTCACATTATCTGTCATAAGGTTAGGATGATTTGGACATCGCTACATTAAGTCAAACATGTTAACAAGGGTATCTATGAAAAATCCATTACCAATCGTTCGTATCGGTCAAACACAGCTGCTTCCATCCATTTTATTGCTGTTGTTTGCTTTTGTGTTCTCGAGTGCAGCTTCTCAGGCAGCGAACAGTGAAAAGCTGTCGGCACCACCCAGTGCCAATGTGGACGTGAAACTCTTATCGGTGCCGTCTGGCGATGGATTCAAACCAGGCGAATTGATCCAGATACAGATCCAAGTCTCAAATCTTGACAACAGTAACGGCCCGTTTCGGGTGGATTTACTTGATTATCCGTTTCTGGGATACGGAAAGGTCAGCGACTATGTAAATGAGTACCTGCGCTTTGGTAACAACATCATTTTGAGGGAGGCAACGTTCTCGCACGGGATGTTTTTCCGGACAAATGTGTATGGGAATGGAGAAAAAATTGCAGTAGTCGAAGAGGTTGACCTAAACTTCGCCGACAATTCAAATTCCTACACGTGGCTCCTCGATCAACGGTTCAGGAATGGTGCAGTCGACATGAACGATGTACCTACATTGACACTCACGGTCGAGTTCATAACGGCAAACCTGCCTTTTCCAACCAAGACAGCCAATGACTATATCGAGCCCTATGATCTTAAAGTGGATTATTCACAATCGGGTGGCTACATCTATGGCAGTTCATTTGTGACGGTTCCCATCGATTTTGAAAACCACATTCCCCGAACCGGAAGCAGGACATACACAACGGTGATCAAACCCGAGGGTCTTCAGGCAGGCGAGTCATATCTCGTCGAAATGGGATTGATCAACTATGGGAATGCCACCCTATTACCTTTATATGGCAACGCCACCGACGGAAATGAAAATCAAGAAGGATTAGATTACTACTACAGCTATGATTTCGGATCCTTCGACCTGAAGATTAATGACGGCTTCACACCGTATTATTACAATTATTTCTACAACGAAGTGATCGGATTGGATGTCCCTTTCCACGAAAGTGCCGTCGGTTTTGGAATTCGATCGCTCTCGGTCGCTTACAGTGACGTACAGGCCTACTTTCCATTCGACCTTAAATCGGTTGAAAGAACTCAGGAGTTATTTGGCACCGACTTTGCCATCACCTACTTGCCTGAGACAAAGGAATTCTGGGTTCGCAGCGTCCAAGCTTACTGCAATCAAAACAGTCCATATATTGAGTCTCCGTGTGGTTTGTATCCATTTGAGATCTACCCCGCTTCGATGGTCAGACTTTTCGTGCAAGGCGTGGCCACATTGGAGCAAGCCGGAGCTGCTGCTGAAATCGATGGTGAAATTGTATTTGAGGAGAATGTGAATCAGTGCAATTATGACACCAATAGCTTTGCATGCAAAGGTGCTTCAGGCGAGTCAGAGGCAATTTCGGAGCAAACCTACCCCATTGACGAAACAATCGACATCGCAGCCTACACCTTCACCAAGACGGTGAGCGACCCATGTTTCGAGTCGGGCGAGAGTGGGTATTTCAAGATTGAAATGTCGGGGGCCGATTTCCGCAAGACGAGCTCTACATGGTTTGTATTGGACAAGGTTCCTGACGCAGTCGCTCCAACGGGGGTTATGCAGAATTTCATAAAATCGATGCCAAACAATAACGGAAAAGAGTTCGGTGCCATATCAAAAGAACCCGGTGGTGGACTCTTCTACATGTTCAACAATTCATTTGTTAACACATCCTTTTTCTTCGACATCGAACAGAAGATCGGCGAGTCAACAGAAACACTGTATACCGAACTGGATCATGGGTACTACGAACACCTATGGTTCAAATTGCCATTTGAAGTCGATGGAGGTGCCACGCCCGGACATCACACCAATACCGCTACATTCGATTTCTATACCATCCCATTTGCTGAATTTAATTTGCCAGGCAAGCAAATTAGTGCAGAGGTAATGATCCCTCTCAGCGAATATGAGGAGATTGATTCTTTCTACTTGACAGAGCTGGACTTGTTGCTGACCGATATATTCCAGACGGAAAGACTGACATCGACCGCCGACTTTACCGTCGGTTGCTCGGTGGTGTCGGGCTACAAGTTCCACGACCTGAATGCAAATGGTGTTCGTGACGCGGGAGAGCCGGGCCTCGAGGGCTGGGAGATTACCATCCATGGATCTGAAGGCACGTACATGGCAACCACCGGAGCTGACGGCTACTACGAGTTTCCGCATGTGAAGGCCGGCAGTTATCAAGTGCGTGAGACTCAACAGGCTGGCTGGGTGCAATCGGCCCCTGCCGGAGAGGGTTTTTACAACATAACCGTGTCGCGCGCGATCAAAACGGCCCGCGCTGACTTCGGCAACTACCAGCCAGCAGTTGTATACGGCTACAAGTATATCGACATGGACGGCTCGGGTGGCTTTGACCAGGGCGAGCCGGTGATGGAAGGTGTGCGCGTGCAGCTGAAGGACCTCTCGGGTAACGTGGTAGCCGAGACGCTCACGGGTGCCGACGGCTCGTTCAGCTTCGAGGGGCTGGTGCCGGGCAACTACGCTCTTTACGAGGAGATCCCCGAGGGCATGTACCAGTCGCAGCCGGGGCCTGCCGAGGGCGGATTCTACAGCCTGGTACTGTCCAGTGGCGACCAGGTGGGTCCGAAGAATTTCGGTAACTACTACCTGACCAGCATTGAGGGAATCGTTTACTACGACGGCGCGGCACCTCCGAAGGGCGTCGTGGGTGGT
>CAYZWQ010000248.1:0-3318 GCA_964481355.1 uncultured Chitinophagales bacterium | reverse complement strand
CCTCAGAAGCGGGAATTGAAGTTTGGGTGTTAGATCGTCCAAATCCTGCGGGTGGCGATTATGTGGCCGGTTGGATGCTCGAGAAGGAACACACTTCCTTCGTGGGCGCATACCCCATCCCGGTGGCTCATGGCATGACCATGGGTGAACTGGCAAAAATGATGGTGGGCGAGGGTTGGATAACGCTGGGTAACAGCGACTTCTCCCCCAATGTGATCACCATGCAGGGCTGGACGCGCGTCATGAAATGGCCCACAACAGGCCTCGATTGGGTGCCTCCATCTCCGAATCTTCCAACATGGGAAACAGCCTATGTATACCTAGGCACGTGCTTCTTTGAAGGCAGCACACTGTCTGAGGGTCGTGGAACGCCGTCGCCGTTCTTGACCATAGGAGGTCCTGGCCTGATGATACCAGAGGTGGAGCTGAACCGCATTTCGGAAACATGGGGCGTCGGGTTACGCCCAACTGAGTTCACCCCTCTGTCGATTCCTGACAAGGCCCCGAACCCGAAGCATAAAGACCGGACAATAGAAGGAGTCCAGATCTCTGACGATGTGTCGAATCTCAAAGATCCAGTGGCGTTCGGTTTGGACCTGTTCCGTACCGCGCTTCGCAGCACCTCACTCGACTCCCTGAACAGTTTCCGCTACCGTCTTGCCGGCACCAACCGTATCGACAGCCTGCTACGTTCGGTCGACAACCCGGCCGACACTTGGGCAGCGGAAGTGGCCGCTTTCAAGGAGAGGCGCAAGCCATACCTCCTCTACTGATTCGAGCTGTCGGCCCTGACGTGCTAAAGCACCTGCTGGCGTTTCCACTCGTACATCACCAGGGCGGCGCTTACGCTCGCATTGAGCGATTCGACGCCAGATTCCATCGGCAGCCGGAGTTTGAAATCGCAGAGTTCTAGGGTCTTTTCCCTCACTCCCTTTCCTTCGCTTCCCACTATGAGGGCACTTGCCGTGTCGAACTTATGCTCCCAAACAGTTTGTGCGGCATTTTGATCTAAGCCACATATCCAAAATCCTGCCGACTGAAGGTCACGAATCGTGCTGTTGATGTTCACGACACGCACAATCGGAACCATCCCGGCAGTGCCTGCCGAGGTTTTGACGACGGTTGCATTGACCGGCGCTTGACGGTGCTTCGGCACTAACACGCCGGCTGCTCCAACGGCTGCTGCCGTGCGGAGCATTGCCCCGAAATTATGTGGATCCTCAATTTCGTCCAGAATGATGACGAGTGGTTTCAATGCGGTATCGATCGTCTCCAGCCACGTGTCGAGCTCCTCATAGTGAACCGGAGTTATCAATGCCACAAAGCCTTGGTCATTGACGGCACCCACCAGCTCACTCAATTTTCTGCCTGGCACCCGCTGCACAGGGATTCGATGCTCGGACGCAAGGCGCAATAGCTCATGCGCGGCCCCAGGCGCAATTGTGTCCCTTATGTATAGTTTGTCGACTTTTTCCGGCTCTCGCGAAAGTTTGTCCAACACCGGATGGCGCCCATAAATGTACAGGGATTCTTCCATTCTGAATGATCATTGTCTATATTGTTGTTAGCAATGATACGGCTTTTATGAGGAATCCGTCTAAAGCGAAAGCCACTCCCTAACTCAAGAAGGGGACTCACCATGAAGAAAGTCACCAATCAAGATATCGATGTTGCCCATCTCGCCGACACAGGTCGAAAGCGTGTGTATGCGTTCAAGGGTGGGTATCACTATCTCATCATCGGGTTGGCATTGGTCTCGATCAGCGCGGGCCTGTTGCTTGTGACGGTGTCGATTGCGGGCCTTATCAAGCCCTTGTTCTTGTCCGGACTCGGAAGCATGATCGGATCTGCGGCCATCATGCTGGGCGGATTTGTCCTATATGAGGAGCAAACTAGCAGCAAAGACAAAGGCAAGCTGCTTCACGAGGCTTTAAACAGAGTCATCAAAGATCACAACTGATGGAAGAAATTCAGGACGAGGGCCGCGAACTGGTCGAACGCATGGTGAGGGTTCACGTGAGGGGTGCCCATCCCGGTATGACCGACGCCGAGAAACTGGTCGGATTGAAGCAGCGTTTCAAATGGCTTGCCCTCATGTTAGGGCTTAACGTCGTATTGGTCGCCGTATATGCATACACATTTTACGCCGGCATCACTCAGCTGGGACAAGGTGTCTTCTACCTGATCCTTGGAGCCTTCGGTGTAAACGTTATGTTAATTTTCTACCAACGCCGGCAACTTGGGAGGGCGATCGCGTATCTTGAGCGTATCTGAATCAAGCTCAACCATTCATGCGCGCCACTCACTTTCTCATGGTTTGCCTTGCCATTGTGGCATGCCAATCACCGGACTCCGACACCTCGAACTCGAATGACTCGGGCAATACGTCGATGTTATACAACGACAATGAAGATGGCTTTACGCTGATAGCGCACCGCGGAGCAAGCGGTCATGCCCCAGAAAACACCCTCGTTGCGGTGCGAAGGGCCATGGATATGCGGGCTGAGATGGTGGAAGTCGACATCCTGCTGTCGAAGGACGGCATACCGGTGCTCTTGCACGATCCGTCGCTGGATCGGACAACGGACGGTACCGGGGTCGTATCCAATTTTACGCTCGAAGAATTGAAGGCGCTCGATGCTGGAACTTGGTTCGGCGAGCAATTCGCCGGTGAACAAATTCCCACCGTCGACGAACTGCTGGCAATGTGCAAGGGCAAGATGGCGCTGAACCTGGAGATCAAGACGCAGGCGGTATCCGACATGCAGGAGGGTGGGGTAGTCGAGAAAGTGGTCGAGCTGGTGCGAAAGCACGGTATGGAGCGAAACGTGATCTTCTCCAGTTTTGATCCGCGTGCAATTGTCCAACTCAAGGCCATCGCTCCCGACATTGCGGGTGCAATCTTGTACGACAACCGGCACTATGAAGGTGCCCACCCCGTCGACATCGTGTCCAGCCTCGGTGCGGATGCCTTCAACTGCCATTGGAGGCAGGTCAGTTCGGGCTTGGTGGACTCATTGCACCGGGTCAATGTGCCGATCAATGTATATACGGTGAATTCCGACACGTTGATGCACAGGATGCTCGATTTGGGGGTTGATGGCATCTTTACGGACTATCCCGACGTCTTACTGCAGGTCCTGCGAGATCGGAACCCCATCGAGTAATTGAAATTAGGTATTTGCAGAAAAAGGGTTTGGTTCACAGGGTGCATCATCCTATTTTTATTATCCATCCACCCTATTCTGTTTCATGTCCACCAAGTACATTTTCGTCACCGGAGGGGTGACTTCCTCGTTAGGGAAAGGAATCATCTGT
>CAYZWQ010000247.1:0-3325 GCA_964481355.1 uncultured Chitinophagales bacterium | reverse complement strand
CACGGGCGAGTTGTTGGAGCTGTCTGGCAAACAGGCCATCGTGCTCGTTAACGGAATGCGGATGAAGACGCGTGTCGACAAGCTCGTCAAGGTGACTGAACAGACAAAAACGGCACGGAAGCCAACCGTGAAGATCATGTCGTCGGCTTCGATGCCGGTGCCATTGCAGGTGCCAATAACTCTCGACATACGCGGCATGCGAGCGGACGAGGCCGAGAAAAAGGTGATGCGATATTTAGACGATGTGATCCAGACGGGGCTGCACCAGGTCGAGATCATCCATGGCAAAGGCGATGGAGTGCTAAGAAAGGTGGTTCACGACCATCTTGCAACACGCACCAACATCCGAAAATATTATACACCACGATGGGACATGGGCGGCCCGGGAGTGACGGTAATCGAGGTTTAATTACCTGCCCTGCTCCAATTGGCTAATTTCGTCGTTTACGATGCTGAGTTGATGGTGCAAATAATGTCGGATCGAAGTGAGATAACGTAACCTCGATTCTTTGTCGTCGAGATACAGAACGGGATCTTGTTCGGTGCGCTCTGCAGGGAAGTGCCCGGCATATTCTGTCGCAATGTAAAACTCGGATTTTGGCACTCCAAGTGCGACGGCCAGCTTCTGGATGTGCTCGTTGCCGGGTGCGTACTCCTCCAGTTCCCATTTGCTGATATGCGTATGGTGCACCCCTATGAGTTCGCCCAGCTTCCGCTGGGTGAGAGCCCTCGACTTTCGAAGGTTCCGTAATGTGTTGCCGCTAAAAGTCACTTCACAGAAAGCGATAGTATGTAGTAGAAAATTCGCAGATTTCTTCTAATTTGTTGCGAACATGTGTAAAAAATTTGAATTCATCAAAATTGAATCTACATCAAAAAAAGGGCGAACACAATGGAATTTCAGCTAGAAAGGCTCAGGGTGGCCTATGAAATGGCCAAAGTCAGAAAGCGCATGCCCAATGGCAAGGCCTACACCGACAGGGAAGTTGCCAAGGAGTTCCTGACCCAGAACAGCAGCATGATCAGCAAGGTGTTAAGCGGATCCGCCAAGTCGGAGCGGGTGGTGGAATCGCTTGTCAAGTTCATAAACAGTGTGGATCCAAGCCTGCTCGAATAGTTGTAGAGGTAGTTTCTCGTTGTATTGTTTGCTCGATCTGTGTACCTTAACGCAATTTGACAACAGTCGAAATGAGCAAAACAAGAATCATATCGGAGTTCTGGGAGTTCATCAAAGTCAGGAAAAAATACTGGCTCCTCCCGATCATCGTCGTTTTGGTAGGGTTGGGATTGCTCATTGTCGTGACTGGCAACACGGCGTTGGCGCCCTTCATATATGCGTTGTTTTAAATTTTGGAGAAAAACGGCAGCATTGAAGAAGAAACCCAAATGTTATCCCTTTCATGAATCCGGCAATTCATCGGTTGAGTTGTCGGATTTTTTTTGTTTATCAGACAGCATAAATCATAGATCATGTCCCTCAAACCACGCAAACCGGCCCTATTAGCCCTTGCCGATGGAACCACCGCCACAGGTTGGTCCATAGGTCACGAAGGCACCACTGGTGGCGAGCTCTGCTTCAACACCAGCATGACGGGCTATCAGGAGATATTCACCGATCCCAGCTACTACGGTCAGCTCATGATGATGACGTACCCCCACATCGGAAACTATGGCACCGCCTCGAGAGACGACGAGGCCGCCAAGGTGATGGTTTCGGGGGTCATCGTCAGAGATTTCTCGATCGATTACAGCAATCCGATAGCTGACGGAAGTTTACAGGAGTACTTGCAGCGCAACAAAATTGTCGGCATCACCGGTGTCGATACCCGCAAGTTGGTCAGGCATATCCGAAGCAAGGGTGTGATGAACGCCGTCATATCCACCGAGATATTGGGCCCGACCGAGCTAGTGGCCGAGGCTAAGGCATGGGTCAGCATGGAAGGACTCGAGCTGGCATCGAAGGTGACCCGCGAGGAGGCACAGACCATTCCCGGCGACGGCGGTTACCGTATTGCGGCTATCGACTATGGAATCAAACAAAACATTCTGAACAACTTTACGGCCAGGGGTTGCACGGTGAGGGTATTTCCTGCAAGGACACCCTTCGAAGAAATCGTCTCATGGGGTCCCGACGGCTTTTTCTTTTCAAACGGCCCGGGTGACCCTAACCCCATGGGATACGCCATCGAGACGGTGCGACAGGCCAAGGCAACCGGAAAGCCAATCTTCGGGATCTGCCTGGGTCATCAGCTGATGGCTTTGTCTGAGGGCATCAAGGTGGGCAAGATGTTCGTTGGCCATCGCGGTGCCAACCATCCCGTCAAGAATGTGTCGACGGGCTTGGTCGAAATAACTACTCAGAATCACGGATTTGCCGTACCCTTAGACGCCGTCGATCCCGATGTGGCAACGATATCTCACATGAACCTGAACGACGACACCGTAGAAGGTCTGGAATTCAAACGGTTCAACGGGTTCTCCGTTCAATATCATCCCGAAGCATCGCCCGGACCTCACGATTCAGCATACTTATTCGACCAGTTCATGAACCGCATCGCTGAATCAAAAGCTTAAAATTTATCATCCAACAGAATGCCTAGACGCGACGACATCCATAAAATCCTGATCATTGGTTCAGGTCCGATCATTATCGGCCAAGCCTGCGAGTTTGACTATTCAGGAACACAGGCCTGCAGGTCATTGAAAGAAGAAGGATATGAGGTTGTGTTGATCAACTCGAATCCGGCTACGATCATGACGGATCCGATCATGGCCGACAAGATCTACCTGAAGCCGCTCACCACTCAGTCGATTCGCGAGATCGTTGAAATCGAAAGGCCCGACGCCGTGCTTCCGACCATGGGTGGACAGACGGCGCTGAATCTTGCACGGGATCTTCACAACGAGGGTTTTTGGGCCAAAGAGGGTATCGACGTGATCGGTGTCAACATCGACGCGATCGAGATCACCGAAGACAGGGCCAAATTCCGAGACTTGATGAATGACATCAACATTGGGCAATGCCGCAGCCGCACGGCAAAGTCGTTACTCGACGCAAAGGAGATCGTCGAGGAGCTGGGTGGGCTTCCGATAGTCATACGTCCATCATTCACGCTCGGTGGCATGGGTGGAGGGATCGTCTGGAACGAGGACGAATTTGAGCGCAAAGTCTTACGTGGCCTTGAGTTGAGCCCGATTCATGAGGTCTTGATCGAAGAATCGGTCTTTGGTTGGAAAGAATATGAGCTGGAGCTGCTTCGCGATAACAACGACAACGTCGTCATCATCTGTTACATCGAGAACATGGATCCCATGGGGGTCCACA
>CAYZWQ010000246.1:0-3364 GCA_964481355.1 uncultured Chitinophagales bacterium | reverse complement strand
TACACTATCAGCGCCGATGGTACACTAGAATACAAGTGGGAGAACGTGGTCACTGGATTTGACATGCCTGTGCAGGTGCGCGTCGGAGACGAAGTTCTGAATCTCATACCTGCCACGGAGTTGAAGTCAGTCCAAGTATCGAATCCAAACGGATCGTTAGTTGTTGACCCGAACTATTTTGTGGCAAGCAAAAATATGGCCGAATGAGTCTTCGAATGCCTCTCGAGGGATATCGACGTGGCGGTAGCGTCTCATGAAGTTGATCAGGTTAATCTGAAATATCTATATGGCAGCTACGGTGACTACCAGCAAGCGAATATTCGCATGGTTTATGCGAAACGGAGATTCTGTGAACAGGAAATTATATGCCAGATACAAGAAAGACCTGTTTCGCCATTTGAGTGGCACCGTTCTCGACCTTGGAGCAGGTACCGGTTTAAATCTTTCATTTATCACGGATAATGTGACCCGTTGGATTGCGGCCGAACCCAACCGCGCGTTTCACGACGACATACGCAAAGAGGCGGCCAAGCACTCTTTTCCAGTCGAAATCACACCAATGGACGCACATCGGCTCGAGTTGCTCGATAACTCAGTGGATGCGGTTGTAAGCACGTTGGTCTTGTGTTCGGTCGAAGACCCGGAAACGGTACTCTCCGAAATCCTCAGGGTGCTGAAGCCGGGCTCGCCATTCGTCTTCATCGAACATGTCGTGTCGGACAGGCGGGGTCTAAAAATTGCTCAGGACGTGTTCAACCCTCTAAACAAGGTCTTGGCTGACGGATGCAACTGTAACAGGGACACCAAATCGGTCATTGAATCCTCAGGGTTGATCGTCGAAAAATGCGACTCTGTCGAGGTGAAAGGCATCACCATTTTCCACAAGCCGCACATCGTGGGGGTAGCCAGAAAGCAGGGTGGCTGATCAGTTTGCGATTTTTTGGGGATAGATGAACTCGAGCTGGATATCGAATACGAGCGTATCCTTCGAATACTGCGCACCGGGTGAGTCGCCATAACCAAGTGCGGGAGGTATGATCAACCTGCGCTTCTCGCCCACCTTCATGCCAACGGCACCGTAATTGAAACCGCGGATATTATCCGGGAGGTACATTTTTCTAGGCACCAGACTTCCGTAGATGTAGCTCGAGTCGAAAATGCGGTTGTTGGTCAACCTACCGGTGTAGTGCATGTCGACGGTCGATCGGAGCGTAGTCACATCGTCGCCTGTTCCTGGCTCTACCAAGTAGTAAATTAAGCCGTTAGGCAGCGTCACTTTCTCTTTGCCGGCAATGTCGAACGGGGGTGGAACGGTGCGATAGGGATCGAACGGATCGCTGGAATCACACGAGCCCAAGAGCACGACGGCTGTAATTGTCAAAAAAATCGAAGAGAGGCGTATTCTGTTCATTCTTGCAAGATACGAAGACTTTGATTATCAGGTAAACGCTTTCTTTATACAGTTATTTTTCGAGCAACGCACGAAGCGCGGTGGCATCATAAACGGGCAACTCGCAGTAACCTTCGCTGCAAAGCCATGCCGCAGTTCGGCTCGAATCGTAGGTGCGCCCCTCGGTGAGCGCACCACTTCCGGTTCCGTCCTTGTTGATCACCAGGGTGATGTTTCCTCGGTCAAATTCCCGCCAAACACAGATGAACGGATCTGGCTCGGGTCCAACAAGCACGAGTTCCTTCAATCCCTGCACAAGCGCGTTCGCATGTTGCAAAACCGACCCGAACGAGATGCCATGGTCGGCAATTACGGACGACAATCTTCGCAGGGCGCTCTGCGCGATCATGTCGTACTGTCGCTCGCCCGTGAGCTGATAAGCAGTCAGAAATGCGCCGATCGCCGCCGATGTGGCTGATGGGAGCGCATTGTCAAAGACGTCGCGCGATTTGCCCAACGGCTGGTCATGGGTGTTGGCGCTGAACCAAAAGGCTCGATTTTCGTGGTCGTAGAAACGGTCACGGATCATCTCGACCAACAGGTTGCCACGCGACAACCATGTCTCGTCCGAATCAAGGCCATATAACCGAAAAAATGCCTGTGCGAGAAATGCGACGTCATCGAGAAAACCCTCTTGCTCCCAAACACCGTCATAACACACTCTGTGTACACCCCCACCATGTAACGCCCCCGCCAGGAACGCTCCAAGCTCCGATGCGGCATCAAGAGCCTTTTGGTTGCCCGTTCGGATGCCGGTGTCAACCAACGCTGAGAGCAGGAGGGCATTCCATGAAGTGAGCACCTTGTTATCGATTCCTGGCTGTGGCCGCGATTGCCTTGCATCATGAAGTTTGCGGCGGATGTGTTCTATGGCTGATGCGAACTCTTTTTCATCCATCATGAAATCATCGGCCAGCTCTGAGTGGGTCTTCTCACGGACGAGGATGTGCGTTCCTTCCCAGTTACCGCCAGGTTTGACGCCATAATAGCTGTTGGCAACCTCGATTTCCTCCGGTGTCAAGACTTCCGTCAGTGACTCGTCGGACCATACGTAGGTAAGGCCTTCGACTCCGTCCGTGTCAGCATCCAAAGCGCTGAAGTAGCCGCCCTTTGGGTGCTTCATGTCGCGCTCGAGGAAGGTCAGCATGTCGTCGATGGCCGACTCAAACAGCGGGTCGGGATGTTTCGAGTACGCAAAGCTGAGTGCATCCAGAAGGGTGGCCTGATCGTAGAGCATCTTTTCGAAGTGAGGAACCAGCCATTTGTGATCCGTGCTGTATCGGTGCAACCCGCCACCCAAGGCGTCCCAGATGCCGCCCCTTAGGATGCTGCGCAATGTATTCAACGCCATCTTATGAGCTTGATGGCTGTCTGTTGCCAGCAGAAAGCGCAACCCCATGGCCTGTGGAAACTTTGGTGCACCAGAGAAACCGCCAAAGTCGGCATCGTAGCGTGTTGCGTAGTCGTTCACGGCTTTTGCTATGGTCTCGGGTTCCACCGGTGCATCGGGGAGTGCATCATAGATATCGTGCCTGATTGCCTGACGAATCTTCTCGACACGTTCGCTCACCATGGCAGGATCTTGGCTGCGAATTTCGAGCAATCTCCGGGTGACGGTGAGAAATCCGGGACGCTGGTGCATGTCGGTGGGAGGGAAGTAGGTGCCGCCAAAAACGGGCACCAAGTCGGGAGTGAGCCACACGCTCAACGGCCAGCCGCCATGGCCCGATATGATCTGGACGGCCTCCATGTAGGTGGCGTCCACATCGGGCCGCTCCTCCCGGTCCACCTTGATCGACACGAAATGCTCGTTAAGGAATTCCGCAACATCCGGATCCTCGAACGATTCGCGCTCCATCACATGGCACCAGTGGCAGCTTGAGTAGCCGATGCTCAGAAAGATCCACTTGTCCT
>CAYZWQ010000245.1:0-3367 GCA_964481355.1 uncultured Chitinophagales bacterium | reverse complement strand
CGCGCATGTACGCAAACACGAAATAGAACACACCCGAGAAGATCACAATGGCCGAAAAACCCGTGATATGTGCGCTTACAGGCTCCGATATGATCTTGAACAGCTCGTCGGTGCCGATGATGTAGGCCAAAAACGTGTTCGAAATCACGAATGCAATGGCATAGAAGATGCCCCATTTCGAGAACTTCTTGACGGCCTTCTTGGCATCCCAGGGAGCATCGTTGAGTTTTTTCTGCTCACGTTGGTCACCCTCGATCCAGTATTCGACTTTGCGGAAGACCATCTCCATGAAGATGGTCTGTGGACAAATCCATCCGCAGAATACCCTGCCGAAGACCACGGTAAAGAGCACAATGAAGACAACGAGGCTGAGAAGGCCGAGCACGAGTAAATAAAAGTCCTGGGGCCAGAACAGCTGCCCCAGGACGATGAATTTACGTTCCGGTATATTCACCATGAGCATTGGCAGACCATTGATACGAATGAACGGCATGCCGAACAGAATGGCCAACAGCAACACACTTACCCATGTTCGTGCGTTGTAGAATCTTCCCGACGGTTTTTTCGGGTAAATCCAAGCCCGTTTACCGTCATCACGAATAGTGGCCACCTTGTCGCGAAAGGTGCCCTCGCCATCGAGACGGGTTACGGATTGTTCGTCGACACTCATGATATCACACTTCCTGAGGTTTTATGTATCCGGAACGGATTCAGTTTGATTATTGTCCGTCAGTCGCCGTCGTGTCGGTTGCAGTGGTATTGACAGCTGCCGGCGGTACGTAAAGGTCACCCTGCGGGGGCAAGCCACCCTCGGGGTTTGTGCCCTGGAGATCCATTATCCAGCTCGAAATGGCCTGCATTTCCTCGGGGGTGAGGATGCCTTGCCAAGGGATCATCCCCTTCTCGGGCACTCCGTACTTGATGGTTTTGAAGATGTCGTTGATGCTGCCACCATGAATCCAGTACTCGTCGGTGAGGTTTGGGCCCACCGATCCACCGCCGCTTGGCGTATGGCATGGAGCGCACTTTTCAATGAACGTCACTTCGGCGTTTGCCAAAAGCTGGACGTCGCTGATGCGAACAACGGTGTTTTCGTCGATTACATCTCCAATTGATGCCAAGTAGGCGGCCTTTGCCTCCTCGGCGGCCACCAGCTCAGCTTCATATTCTTGTGCCGATGAAGGTCCTGTTCCAAGCACATGATAGTGGAACATGTAGATCACCGAAAATACGATGGTGATGTAGAAGCCATACAGCCACCAAGGCGGAAGGTTGTTGTCGAGCTCCTTGATGCCGTCGTACTCATGGTTGGTCATGACCTCCTTTTCCCGCTCAACGGGGACCGAGTCATTGAGGGCCTGATTCAGGCGCTTCCATAATGATGTTTTCATTCGTTTAGGGGATTTGAGGGTTCAAAATCTTCGATTGGCAGTTGGCTGTGGTGGTCCATCTCCTCCTTTGGAGCCCTGATCACATAGATGATCAGGGCAACAAAGAAGCCAAAGAACAGCATGAGGGTTATGAAGGGGTAAATGGAAACCCCGTCGATCGTGCCCAGATAATTGATGAATTTCATGGATACCTCACTCCGATGCGCCTAAGGTTGTCTTCACCGAAGAATCAGGCTTGGCGGTGCCCATTGCGGGAGCATCGACCGAATTCATGAACCGGGTGAATCCACCGGTTCCCTTGATGTCGGTACCAAGGCGTTGCAGATAGGCGATCAGTGCGATGATTTCAGTATCGCTTACGGCTTCGATGCCGGCACCTTTTAGGTTCGCAACAACCTGAGCCGACTGCTTTTCGATGTCGGAGATTACACGAGACTCATACCCCTCTGGATAAGGCACCCCAATTTTGCGCAACGCCGATACCTTAGCCACCGCCGAGCTGTTGTCGAGCTTGTCGGTGATGAGCCATGGGTAGCGAGGCATGATGGATCCCGGCGACATGGACACTGGATCTTCCATGTGCAGGTAGTGCCATGAGTCGGGGTATTTGCCGCCTACGCGTTGCAGATCGGGACCGGTGCGTTTTGACCCCCACAGGAAGGGGTGATCATAGACGTACTCACCGGCCTTCGAGTACTCGCCATACCGTTCCGTCTCGCTTCGAAATGGACGCACCATCTGCGAGTGGCAGGTATTGCAGCCTTCGCGGATGTAGATATCGCGTCCCTGCAGCTCGAGCGGCGTGTAGGGTTCGACGGTGGCGATGGTGGGCACGTTTGACTTGATCAGGAAGGTTGGAACCATTTCGACGATGCCGCCGATGAGGATCACCACGAGGCTCCACCACAGCATGGTCCACGGACGCCGCTCCACTTTGCGGTGCCAGTGCTCCTTGCCCTCGACGACATGTTCGCCGACCAGAGCCGGGGCTTCAGCCTGCTCTTCAGTGGCAAGGCTGCCAGATTTGGCGGTCTTCCAAAGGTTGTAGACCATGATAAGCACACCGATCAGGTAAAGTGAGCCACCGACAGCCCGATACGCATACATTGGGATGATCTGGGTGACGGTCTCGAGGAAGTTGTAGTAGCGGAGGAATCCGTCGGCCGTGAATTCTTTCCACATGAGGCTTTGCACCCAACCGGCCACATACATCGGGATGGCGTAGAACAGAATGCCCAATGTTCCCAGCCAGAAGTGTGTCGTGGCGAGTTTCTCGGAGAAGATGGGTTTACCATACAGCTTGGGGAACAGCCAATATAGCATACCGAAGGTCAGGAATCCGTTCCATCCTAGGGCACCCACGTGCACATGTGCCACAATCCAATCGGTGAAGTGTGCGAGGGCGTTCACGCTCTTGAGGGAGAGCATCGGACCCTCGAACGTGGCCATACCATAAGCGGTGACGGCGACCACGAAAAACTTGAGCACGGAGTCGTTCCGCACACGGTCCCATGCGCCGCGGAGGGTCATCAAACCGTTGATCATACCACCCCAACTTGGGGCGATGAGCATGATCGAGAACACCGTTCCGAGGCTTTGGGCCCAATCGGGCAGTGATGTGTACAAAAGGTGGTGCGGACCCGCCCAGATATAGAGGAAGATCAGCGCCCAGAAGTGCACGATCGACAAGCGGTAGCTGTAAATCGGACGGTTGACGGCCTTGGGCAGGAAGTAGTACATCAGACCGAGGTAGGGTGTGGTGAGGAAGAATGCAACGGCATTGTGCCCATACCACCATTGCACCAAGGCGTCTTGAATTCCGGCATAAACCGAGTAGCTCTTGAAGAGCGTTACAGGAATGGCGAACGAGTTCACGATGTGAAGCACGGCCACGGTTATGAACGTTGCGATGTAGAACCAGATGGCCACGTAGAGGTGACGCTCGCGTCGTTTCAAGATGGTGGCAAACATGTTCC
>CAYZWQ010000244.1:0-3369 GCA_964481355.1 uncultured Chitinophagales bacterium | reverse complement strand
GTTGAACCAGTTGTTCACGTACTCGCCCCGGCGGTTCTGGTACTTCAAGTAATAGGCATGCTCCCAGACATCGATGGCCAAAATGGGAACAGACGTCCATTGGGTCAGATCTTGGTGCTTCTCCGCCTGCAAAATCACCAGGCGATTTCCAATGGGTTCGTATGCCAGTACTCCCCATCCACTTGCCTCGACGGCTGTGGACGCCGCAACGAAATGCTTGCGGAAATTCTCATAGGAACCAAAGGAGGCATCGATGGCCGCAACCAACTCGGGATCGGACGGCATATTGTCTCCAGACTTGGCAGGGGCCATGGTGTTCCAGAAGATGACGTGCAACAGGTGGCCGGCTCCATGGAAGGCCAACTCGCGCGACCAGTGCTTCACTAAGCTGTAATCGCCGGATGTGTGGGCCTCCTCCAGCTTGGCGATGGCGTTGTTCAAGCCATTCACATACCCCAAATGGTGAATGTCGTGATGAAGACGCATGGTCTGAGCGTCGATGTGGGGTTCAAGAGCCTCGTATGCGTATGGAAGCGGTGGCAGCTCGTACTTCTTTGTTTCAGTGTTGTACATCTTCCAGCTGGCTGAAGCCTGCTGAAAAAGTCCGCCCGTGGCCAAGACTCCAAGAGTGCCGGCCGAGAGCTTCAACATGTCTCTTCTGTTGATGGTGTTCATGATGGTACTGATGCTCGATTTGGTTAATTGAATATGCCCCGATTAATACTGCATACAAAAGGTATGTAATCTAATAAGGATTGGGGAGCAGATCAAGGCAAATGTTACTCGACAAACAACGGTTTTGTTTGTTTCGATCCTTCAGGTTCGTTAATATTTGACAAGTTCTTTATGACACTGACGTTCTTCGGTTTGGCTTCGTCATCAAGCCAATGAAAAGGGAATTCCGTGAGTAATCGGAAGCTGTACCCGCAACTGTAAGCAACGATTAGCCCGGCAAGTCACTGAGTCTGCACTCGGGAAGGCTTGTCCGAATGGGTGTTGCAAGCCAGGAGACCTGCCTCAGGACATAACACCAACTTTCGGGAATAAAAGTATAAGGGTGTATGAAAACACATCGAAATGCGAGGCAGCGCATCTTCTGCCAATTGCTTGTTCTGATCTGCATATTCATTCATGCGTCGGCGTTCACGCTTCATGGGCAGGTACGAAGCGACAGCCTTCCAGAAGTGCAGGTGGTGAGTACGCGCTACAAGGTCCCAGCCATCGAGCAGCCGCAGCAAGTGATGATGTTGGGTTCCGAGCTGCTCGGCAACACATCTGCTCGCGACCTGGTTTCGTTGCTCTCGCTCTACGGGCATGCCTATCTGAGGTCTTACGGTCCTGGCCTGGCAGCGGGACTCACGCAACGAGGATTCGGCACTACTTCATTCCAAGTAATCAGGGACGGTTTCACGCTCAATCAGCCGATGCACGGTCAGGTAGACATGGCTCTGTTCCCGGTTGCGACCCTTGGTTACGCCGAAATCGCAACAGCAAATACTTCAACTACATATGGAAGTGCCGCATCCGGTGGCAGCCTGCTATTAGGCGGCGACTGGAGGCATGGCTGGTCAGCGTCACACGAGAGGGGACCATGGGGCTATCAGGAATCATTTGGATCAGTGGTTGGGGGTGTTGGTTCAGCGACCGTCTCATTCAACGCAGGCATCACCACAAGCGACAATAATTTCGAATACAAGGGCATTGAGCCGGAATCTGTTCTCAGACGCGACAATAACAGCCTCGACAAAAGATGGCTGCAGCTCGGTTATCTGATGTCGGGCAATACATTGAACGTGCGCACCAACGTTTATGCCCACAAGGCTGATAGGGGGATTCCCGATCCGATCAATTTTGCGGGTACGCTGGGATCCCAGCAAGACGAGGAGGTGAGAATTACCTCGGATGTTTCAGGTCCGGGCAGCGATTCAAAGTGGTCCGCCTCGGCTCAACTGTGGCAAAGCAGGCTCCTTTACGACGACAGCTGGTTAACTGAAACTAGCTACAACCGGGTGAGGGGAGCATCTCTGGCATTCAGCTACAGCCACGACCCTGCGCCTTGGTTCAACCTGTCGTCGATGGTTGGAGCAGAAGCGATCGCCGTCACCACGAACAACTATGGATCGCCACAATCGCGAAATTCCGGACAAGCTGGCTTGCGCGGTATCGTGCGGTTGCCGTTTCGCACGCTGCTGTTTCCGGCCGTTCGGGTTGACGTAATCGAAGAAGTCGGTTCTGCAGTGAGCCCGTCGCTTGGATTGAACAAGGCCATTGTGTCGGATGTGTTGCATCTGAGGTCGCAATGGAGCTACAATTTTACCGCTCCGACACTGAACGACCAGTTCTGGAATTACGGTGGCAACCGCGTGTTGAAATCGGAACGGGCGCACAAGGCTGACATCGGATTCCATTTCAGGGAGCGTTATGGCTCAACGAGCCTCGACTGGCAGATTCAGACGTACATCACCAGGGCCAAAAATGGGATCATTTGGCAACCCGGCGAAAATGGGGTGTGGTCGCCCATCAACCTGCAGCAGTTGCACGGTCATGGAATCGAGCAAAGTGTTCTCCTGTCCGCTTATGTCCGTGACCTCCGGTTCCATCTCGGAAGCCAGGCCACTTGGAACAGGGCTTTCATTCCGCGAGCACGTTTCGAGGGTGACAATGCCGTCGACAAGCAGCTCCGATACATGCCCTCATGGATGCTTCGGGTACAAGGCGGTGCACAGTACAAATCTGCGTCGTTGAATGTCGAGTTGTCCCACAACGGAAAGAGATTCAGTAGCGAGGACCACAGCAGCCCAACCGACCCCATGCCCGCCTACACAGTTGCCAATGTCAGCGCCCAAATCCGCACTTCTGTTTCAGGATATGAACCCTCGTTGAGGTTGAGCTTGGTGAATGCATTTAACACCAGTTACAGCACGATAGTATGGTATCCCATGCCGGGCAGACATCTGCTCGTCGCTCTGAGAGTAAGTCGTAAAAGCTAATCGTATCATGATGATTACAAGTATGTAATATGACATTGTTGGAATGTTCTAAAATGGTTATCGCTCACAAAATGCGATAGTGTATTTATTATCATTAAGACATCATAAAAACATATAATAATATGAAAAATTGAGTTGTTGATAAATGATCCTACTATTTATATCGGGTTGCACTTCGTACGGCAGTAGTCATAACATATTGTACAACAATTGCTTATGCTTTTTTTGATTTCAATTTCGTACCGTATTGTGCTGAACATCTCCCATAGATTCATTTGGAGTGACATCGGCCATATTTCGGTGTGCCTTGGAAGCGATTTTTCGGCCTGTTGATAACTTCTGCATTTTGTGGATAAATAGGCGATTTTTTGATTGATGC
>CAYZWQ010000243.1:0-3406 GCA_964481355.1 uncultured Chitinophagales bacterium | reverse complement strand
AGATGCATATGACTCAAGCAGCGCCTTCCACATTTGGTTATTCAAGTAGAGCGGCAACAATTTTTCGAGCATCTTGTCTGCCGTGGGTTCAAACAGATAATCGCCACCTACGATCTCCTCAGTTGGCTTTGGCACTGGCAGCAGTTGGTCAACGATTCTGTTTTGGGCAATCACGCTCTTGAACTCGTTGAACACCAGATAGACGACATCATACTCGCCCGATTCGAACGACTTCCTGACGCCGGCCATGATCGACGTCGGGTGTTCGAATGTGAGCTTGTCCATGAAACCTGTTTTGTCGGCCACGACGTTGTACCCTCGTTTACGGAAGTACTCGTTGGCCTTTCTGCCTAGACACAACAGTGACACTGTTCCCGCAGCTGACTGACTCGAGTACCTGCTTTTTATGTCGGCTTCGAGGACCTTGAAAAGGTTGTTGTTGAAACCACCGCATAGGCCACGGTCGGAGCTGACGATGATGTACAGGATTTTCTGCGGATTGTCGGGCAGATCACGGAAGTAAACGTTGTCGACGTTCGAATTTGCGACTACGGTTTTGAGAACGCCGGATAGACGATGGGCATACGGACGCAAATCGATAATTCTATTCTGGGCCTTGCGCAACTTGGCCGCCGCAACCATTTTCATGGCCTTGGTGATTTGCTGCGTGCTCTGAATAGAGGCTATACGGTCGCGTATGTCTCGTAAATTCGCCATGTTACGGTCTTATGCGTTGTATTGCGATGTCATGTTGCGTGCGTCCGACAGCACCTTGTCGGCAAGATCCTTGCTGAGTTCACCCCTGTTGCGCAACTCGGTCATCTCCGTTTCATATTTGATGGAGACCGACTCGATGAACTCACTTGCAAACTCGCCAACCCTGTTGATGGGCACTGCATCCAGCACGCCCTCATTGTTGATGTGCAACAGAACGATCTGCTGATCAACGGTGAGGATCTTGTGCAGGTCCTGCTTGAGCAGTTCAACGGTACGGGCACCACGGTTCAGCTGTCGTTGGGTCGTCTGGTCAAGATCGGAACCGAATTTGGCGAAAGCCTCGAGTTCGCGGTACTGAGCAAGATCGAGCTTCATCGTTCCAGAAAGCTTCTTCATGGACTTCACCTGAGCAGAACCACCGACGCGGGACACTGAAATACCGACGTCGATTGCAGGACGCACGCCCTGGTTGAACAAGTTGGACTGAAGGAAGATTTGGCCGTCGGTGATCGAAATCACGTTCGTAGGGATGTATGCAGATACGTCACCGGCCTGGGTTTCAATCACAGGAAGAGCTGTGAGGGAACCGCCGCCCTTCAACATGGGCTTGAGAACCTCGGGGACATCGTTCATGTTCTTGACAACCGAGTCGTTACGGTTAATCTTGGCAGCACGCTCGAGAAGTCGGCTGTGGAGGTAAAACACGTCTCCCGGATAAGCCTCGCGTCCTGGTGGGCGACGCAACAAGAGCGACACTTCACGGTACGCTACAGCCTGCTTCGACAAGTCATCATAAATGATGAGTGCGTGTCGGCCGGTGTCGCGGAAGAACTCGCCGATGGCGGCACCGGCGTAAGGTGCGATAAAGCGGAGAGGAGCCGAAACTGAGGCAGCGGCTGACACTATGACCGTATACTTATCTGCGCCATGCTCTTCGAGAGTACGCTTCACGTTTGCAATCGTTGATCCTTTTTGGCCGATGGCTACATAGATGCAGAACACCGGACTGTCGGACTCATGTGTGGCCTTTTGGCTGAGGATGGTATCGATGGCGATGGACGTCTTACCCGTCTGACGGTCGCCGATGATAAGTTCGCGCTGACCACGTCCGATTGGGATCATGGCGTCGATAGCCTTAATCCCGGTCTGAAGAGGTTCCTTGACCGGCTCACGGTAGATCACACCTGGAGCTTTGCGCTCGAGGGGCAGGCGAATCGTATCACCGGAAATTGGACCCTTGCCGTCAATTGGATTACCAAGCGGGTCAATGACACGACCCAGAATTCCTTCTCCGACCGGGATGGACGCGATATCTTTGGTCCGGACCACCTTGTCGCCTTCCTTGACGGAGCTCGATGATCCAAAAAGAACGATACCGACGTTGTCCTCTTCAAGGTTAAGGGCCATGCCGCGCAGTACGTTGCCCTCGCTGTCCTTCGACTCGGGGAGCTCTACGAGCTCACCGGCCTGAACTTGGGAGAGGCCATAGACGCGAGCAATACCGTCGCCAACCTCAAGCACGGTTCCGACGTCGTATACGGCGGCTTCTGTCTCCATACCGGAGAGCTGTTTGCGAAGGATGGCACTTACTTCATCAGGTCTGACTTGACTCATGATTTTTCCTGGTATGCAAAGATGTTCGGTTCTGGGTTACCCTTTGGTAATCAGGGTGTTACGAAGCTGTTCCAGCTTGTATTGAATGGTTCCGTCAATAACAGTGTCGTCGATTCGTGCACGTATGCCTCCACGGACAGCAGGGTCGATACGTTCGGTCAGCTCCACTTTTTTCCCTGTTCGAGATTCAAGCGATTTCACCAATTTCGACTTTTGATCCGACCCCAAACCGGTGGCTGTTGTTATCTCGACGACGATGATTCCGGTGTGCTCATTGAAGAGCATTCGAAACGCAGAACCAACTCCTACAACGTCACTCTCGCGCCCTTTACGCACGAGGATGTCGATGAATGCTTTGGTCGTGTCGGAGATTTTGCCGGCAAAAACTTCCTGAAGCACATTCAGTTTCTGAGATTTGGCTATGATCGGACTGCGAAGGAAAAGCACCAAGTCCCTCGATCCCTCAATGGTGCTCTCCATCAGCTTCATGTCTTCCGAAATGGCATCGAGTTCGTTTCTCTCAACGGCCAATTCCAAAAGGGCTTTCGCGTATCGGATGGATGCCTTCATTGCTTGTCAGTTCTTCGAAAGGTTGGCAATGTACAGATCGACGAGTTTCCTGTTCTTTTCGGCATCCAGCTCATTGTCAAGGATCATAGAAGCGGACTGTATAGCGAGTTCTGCGACTTCGTTGCGCAGTTCTACCATGGCGCGTTTCTTTTCCTGCTCAATGGTCTGGCGTGCCTTTTCCAACAGCTCTTCGGCCTCCATTTTCGCTTTTTCTATGCGGTCGGCACGGATGCGTTCGGCATCGTCCATGGCTTCCCTACGCATGCGCTGTGCAGTCTGCTCGGCTTCGCGGAGGGCTTCCTCGTTCGCCTTGCCAATCTGCTCAGCTCGGATCATGGCCTTTTCGGCAGCTTCCAGCGATTCACGGATGTTGTGCTCGCGCTGCTGAAGCGAAGCCAGCAAAGGCTTCCAAGCATAGCGGCCCAGCACCATGATGAAGAGCAGAAATACTACTGCCGTCCAGATGAAGAGACCCGGATCGGCATTGATCAAAGAATTGGCAAAG
>CAYZWQ010000242.1:0-3423 GCA_964481355.1 uncultured Chitinophagales bacterium | reverse complement strand
GGGTGTGCATCGAGCAATTCGGTGAGCCAGAGCGACCAGCGCACCTTGAGCACATCAACCGAGGCTTCGTACAATTGCACCCAGGAACGCGTCTATGCCGCCCTGCTTAGCACACGCATCCACAGGCTCAGCGGAGAAAATCCCGTCGTCGGCGTATTCGACACAAGGGATGGCGGCGTGACCTGGAGCCACAGCGGTTGGCCTCAGGGGCGGCATTTTGCGATCGTGACCGAACCCGGAACCTGCGGAGTAATCCGTTACGTTGCAGCCGGTAACGGACTTTTCAGAACCACCGACGACGGTCGCACATGGCGCATCACGACCGATTGGCGACAGACTGAGATCCAGGAGGCGGCAGTGAACACCATGAATCCGTGGGTGATCCTGTCTGCCACCCCCTATGGCATCTTCCGATCGACCGACCGTGGCGACACATGGACAGAGGCCTCCGAAGGCCTAAACCAGCGCTTCACCAGCAGCATCCGCTTCGATCGGACCAACGAGCGCGTGGCCTTGGCCGGAACCGAATCAGGCGTTTATATCAGCGAGGACGGCGGATTGACGTGGAAGCCGACGAACCTGGACAAACCCGTGCGATCTGTGCGCCAAAGCCCCGACAACCCGGGAATTTGGGTTGCAGGTCTCCAACATCAGGGAGCCGCTTTGAGCAGAGACTTCGGCCGCACATGGCAACTCAGCCCCGGTCTGGATGGAAAGACCATCTATCAAATTGAATTTGGCGTGAATCAAGAGGAGCTCTGGGCCGGTGGATGGGAGGTCGGAGTTTGGTACTCGCATGACCTGGGAAAAACATGGGAGCACCGTAGCGAGGGAATTGCATACCCATACATTCATGGCATCGCCGTTTCGCGCAGGATGCCCGGAACCTTGTGGGCCGGAAGCATGGGTGGCGGGCTGTTCCGCAGTGACGACCATGGCAAGACATGGCGAGCATCCAATCCTGACCTTTTCGACGCCGGACAAATCTGGGACATTTACATCGACACCGAACAATGAGTATCCGCATCATATTTTCAACCATGTTGCTGATCCTTTTGGGCAGCACATCATCGCACGCACAGGTTTTCCAAAGTCAGGAAGCTTATAACGAGGCTTGGAAACAGCGCGCCGAGAAGCTGATCGACACGTTGGGAACGCGTTCCCTCATAAAGCGTGACAGCGTCCGTGCCGGTCTCTCGTTGCACCCGCGGCATTATGTCGATGTAATGGAATCGGTGCCGCTCATCAACCGCGGACTCGACCCGGCATATGGCAATGAAATCATCATCAAGGAAGCCAACAAACCGTTCAGGGGTGGGATGTTCTTCATCCATGACATCATGGGAGCCTACCTCTACACGCGCGACCGGCTCAGCCAGGAGGCGAAAGACGCCGTCCGACAAAGCTTGAAACGTCACACCATATACCGTGGCGACACCGAAAACCATTGGCTACTGTACTACTCAGGATTGTATTTGGCCGCGCAGACGTTTCCAAATGAGCCTGGTTCGGAATGGTTCAACGGACGCTCCTCCGAAGAGAACCTTCGCGAGGCGCGCGAATGGATCGAACATTGGATGGACTTGACCACTTCGATCGGCCAGGGCGAATTCGATTCTCCTACGTACATCACGGTATTTTTGGCACCGCTGTATTCCTTGTACCAATTTACGGAAGACCCAGAGTTCAAAGAAAAGGCTCGTGTGATGCTCGACTGGATCTGGGCCGATTATGCGGTCGACTATCTCGACGGAAGGTACGCCGGCGGACACAGCCGCGATTACACCTATGATACCGTCCAACCGGAGCATGCACCGTCTGTAGCTTGGGGATGGCTGCATTTCGGCACCGAAAGCATCCCCCGCTATGAAATCACCAACCTGATATCAGCGTTCAGCGACTATCGTGTGCCTGTGGCCATCAACAATCTTGCGAATGATCGCGATAAGCCGTACACCCAGTACGAGCGCAAGCGTACGCGGCACATCATGCGTCATGGTACTGTCAAGAACGAGCCCGTGTATAAGACGCTGCACATGACGTCAAGCTATGCACTCGGCAGCCTACAGGGCGGCATCTTGCAACCCATCCAGCAGCACACCTGGGACGTGACCTGGCCCGGCAAGGGGAACCATCATTCTGTTTTCAGCCTCCACCCTTACTATGAGGGCAAGGAGCTTGCCATGTTCTTCCCCGAAGAGGAGGAGTGGCTCAGCGACGAGGTGGACCGTTTCCATGTGGTGTACACCGACCCAAATAAATGGAACAGTTCCAGCCCTTACGAGATGACCTTCCAGCACGAGAACACCCTGATCGTGCTCTACGACATTGCAGAAGGTGCCAAACACCCGCATATCGACGGCTTTTTCCCAAAAAATCTGAAGACGCGCGAGGTGGACGAAAGTGGTTGGATCTTCATGGACACCGGTACCGCATGGTTGGCCTGGTTCCCCCTCCGCGACTATGAGTGGATCGAGGAGAATTTCAACTGGAGATTGCGCAGCAACCACTTACGCAACGGACTCATCTTCGAGGCTGCCCAATATTCCGATTTTGCCAACTTCGAGGCGTTTAAGAATCAGATCAGGTCGAATCAAAAAGACGTGTCGCGCTTCATCGATGGCGGATACGTGGCGTACACACGCGCAGACGGTGTACGACTTGAGTTTGGCATTGACGGCAGGCGTGTTCGGAACGGCAAGGAAGTCGACCTCAGTACCATGAAACTGTTCGACGGGCCTCGGATCGTCCAGATCGGCAATGGCCGAAGCATCGAAATCGTAGACCCCATCACCGGCAACTACCGCATCGAGCTAAAGTAACACCACGATCCCCGATCCCTGATCACCGATCGCCGACAACAGCAACCGCACGGATCGGTGAGCCGTCACGGCCGACGAAATTCAACGGGAACCCGATGAAGGTGAATTCATCGGGCACTTTGTCAAGATTGGCAAGCGCCTCGACTATCACCATTTCGACATCGGCAGCTAACAGGATATGGTGCACCTCGTACCAGTCGCGGCTCGGGGTGGGCATGTCCATGCCTATCATGCGTATTCTGCGCGAGGCCAGATAGTGTGCCGCTTCCTGAGTGATGCTCGGAAATTCTTCGAAAAAGTTTTCCTGCCCGAATGCTTTGTGCCAACCCGTTTCGATGATGATTTTGCCCTCGGGAACGAGGAATTGCTCAAATTGGGCAAAATCATCACGCGTTATTTCCTCCCCTGCCTGTTTTGGAATTCTCAGCACCCGTGCCGGACCATAAAACCACTCGAGCGGCATCTGGTCGAGGGTCTTTCCATCGTCCAAAAAATGATACATGGCATCCAAATGGGTGCCTTGGTGGGAGCTCATACTGATGTGGCTGATATTGTATTTCAGCGTCTTCGTGGTGCCATGGGGCATGATGGACAGCTTTGG
>CAYZWQ010000241.1:0-3436 GCA_964481355.1 uncultured Chitinophagales bacterium | reverse complement strand
GCCGAGGCACAGTTCAATATTGCCGCTTCGCAGACCAGCCTGTTCACCTTTGGAAGCGCCTTCGACGCTAATGCAGCCGAAAGCGAGTTCTATATCGGTGTTGACTCGCTCATGGCGCGGCAGCAGCCCGAAATTGGCGTATTTGGCCAGTTTGAGCAACATTTTGGCGAACAATTGACCTTTACGGCGGGCCTTCGCTACGACGGGTACAAGGTCCACCGCGAAGAGTTCGCAAGCAAGACCAGCCCCAAAATTAGCCTTTCATGGGTACCGACTACTTTCCTCAGCTTCCGAGCAAGCTATGGCCAAGGCTTCAGGGTTCCAAGTGTGGCTGAGAGGTTCATCAGCAACCGCGAATTTTTCCCCGTCGAAAGCAATTTGGCACTGCTGCCCGAAGAGAGCGAAGGCTATGAGGTTGGTCTCCATTTAAACGTCGGCCTAGGCAAACGGGCCGCCATGGAATTTGACGTCGCCGGTTTTGTGAACGAATACGACGGCCTGATTGAGGCTGTGTTTGTGCCAACTCTTGGAGCGTTTCAATTCCAAAATTTGACTCAAGCCCGTATTCGTGGTATGGAGACCAGCCTTCAAGTGGGCACGATCAACAGCCGTCAGAAAATGTCGGTCAGCTACACCTTGCTCGACGCCCGCGACTTGAAGTTGGACAAGCCCTTGAACCAGCGGTCGCGTCATTTGGTGATCGCATCGGCCAACAGTTACCTTATTGGCCCTATGTTTGTTGGCGCCGATTACCGCTACGCGTCGAAAGCGGAAGCCATCGACAGCGACTTGGGGCGGTTTGTGAAAAGTGCAGGCGCAAGGGTTCCTGTCGGTGTACTCGACATGAGGGTCGGATTTGACAAAGATGCGGGGATGGGACGTGCCGGCTATCGACTCGCCTTCATCGTCAAGAATGTGACGGACCAATACTACACGGAACGTCCGGCCTTCTTGGCGCCTCCACGGCATGGCATGCTGCAGCTGGAAGTAATGTTTTAAAACGAATCGAATGATTGCAACGCGGAATGATGTGTCCACGGAGAAGTGGACGGACTGGAAGTGGCAGCTCAAGAACCGTATCCAGACACTTGAAGAGCTGCGCGAATGGATAGACCCAACCCCGGAAGAGGTGGCTGGGATTGAGGCCACAAAAGGGGTATTTCGCTGGCAGATCACACCTTACTATGCGAGTTTGATGGATCCTACCGATCCGGAGTGCCCCGTACGCATGCAAGTGGTGCCCCGCATCGACGAAATGTCGGACGACATCGACATCCTGGCTCTCGATCCGCTCGAAGAGATGGCCCATAGTCCAGTCAAGAATCTGATCCATAACTATGGAGACCGGGTGGCCTTCTGCGTGGCGGCCGAATGCGCCGTTTACTGTCGTTATTGCCTGCGCAAGCGCATGGTGGGCGACGGCGAGTACGCCATGAACAAAGCCGAACTCCAGGAGGGGATCGATTACATCGCCCGTACGCCCCAAATTCGGGATGTGCTGCTCACCGGCGGCGACCCATTGGTTTTGAGCGACAACAACCTCGAGTGGATCATAAGCCGTCTGCGTGCCATCCCGCACGTGGAGCTCATCAGGATAGGTTCGAGGTTTCCGGTTTTAAATCCGTTTCGTGTGACCGATGAGCTCTGCCGGATCATCAGCGACTATCATCCCGTTTGGGTGAACACGCACTACAACCATCCGAAAGAGCTGACACCCGAGGCCGCGGAAGCCTGCAATAAAATAACACGAGCGGGAGCACCATTAGGAAACCAAACCGTGCTTCTGAAGGGTGTGAACGACGATTCCGAAACTTTGAGGCAGCTGTTCAATGGCTTGGTCAAGATGCGTGTGCGTCCCTATTACCTGTACCAAGCGCAGCTTATTGGTGGGACACGCCATTTTAGGACGACCATCGAGAAAGGGATGCAGATCATGAACGAGCTGCGAGGAACGACGTCGGGTTTTGCGATACCCACCTACGTGCTCGACACCCCCCACGGCAAGGTGCCGCTCACCCCGAGCGGCTACCTTGGACGTGAAGGCGACATGGTAAACGTACGCTCCTACAGTGGGGAAATTTGGGGTGAATATAACCCCGAGTAGGCCTATTTAATCAGCATCATCTTGTGTACATGGCTCCCCTTCGAGGTCGTCATGCGCACGAAGTACACACCGCTTCCTAATTTGGAGGCATCAATGGTAACTAGATGCCTTCCCGATGTTTTGAATCCGTCGATAAGCGTCGCAACCCGTTGCCCGACCAAATTATAGACAGACAGGGTGATGTTTCCCGATTCCGACAGTTCGTATTCAAGAGTCGTTGTCGGGTTGAACGGATTCGGGTAGTTACCGGTGATCTTCGTTAAGGTCGGCAGATTCGGTTTGGCTTCCTCGTCGGAGGTGATGATGCCCGTGTTGCTCACATCAATGAGATTGATTTCCCTGGCACGTGCAACTTGGTCCTTCAGTTCACTCAAGGTGTACCCATGAGCGAGAGCGAAGCCGACCACAATGTAACCATTGGGCTCAATGTGATAGGGCCCCGTGGCAGAAACCGACGCAATGTCGGTGTTAGCGACGTTGGTGGCAACCCTTCCTGCCTTGAGAGCACGCATCTTCTCGGCAGGCGTGTGGGCATCATACAAGCCATAGTCGAGTCCTGATCCTGTGTTGGAATTCTTGATGGCAAACGCCGTCGATACCTCACCTAAAGGTACTACCGCTACATAGGGTGAGGTGCTCTGCCTGCTGCCATCATAAGCGTAAAGGATGCTGTCTTCGGCACTGTAGGCTACGGTATTGCGGTCCCATGAAAAAATACCCCAGTCGGTGAATATTCCTACATAGGTCGAATCTGCCACTTCTGTCGCGGAGTTGTTGCGGATGGTGTATTTCACGAAGGCGACTTTGTTGACGTCCTCGCTATAGTAGAAAGACATACCCTCTATCTTCATAGATAGACTTGTGTCGGGTTGTCCTTTTCCGGTCTCGTCGTAGAGGTGCAGCCGAGCCATGCCCTCCGATTTGAACAGCCAGTCATTGCCTGCTTCTTCCCATCTGCCCCTGAAAGAAGTACGAGGCATAATGCCAATCGCCGTCGAGTCGTCCCTTATGCGCAGACGGTCGGCAAGCTTGCCCTTCGAGGCGATCATCACACCACCTTCGTACAGCACATTGTACCAATCACCGAAGGCTTTTTCGAGATTCACCCAATATCCGTAATTGGCGACCCCCAGAATGGCATCGATGGCGCCAATGTTGCCGTATGAATTCAACTGGACATCCATTTCGGCGGAGTAGACATAATCATACATGACAGCATCCAAAGCTATCATGTCGAAATCATAGTAGGACACCGTGTTGTTGCGGAACTCCAGCTTGAATACAGGTGGCTTGTCCAACTCGCTGCCGACGGTGATCGGGAACCGTACAGTG
>CAYZWQ010000240.1:0-3439 GCA_964481355.1 uncultured Chitinophagales bacterium | reverse complement strand
CAGGGGCCACGGCCACTATGTCGGCACGTTCATGAGCTGGCAGCAGAACACCTCCGGCTGGTGGGGCGAGGGTGAGGTCAAATTCTACATCGACGACGACAGAGAATATCCCACCATATGTGGGACTGGCACGGAAGATTACTTCGGCGGGGCCTGGAACTTTGACATCGGCAAGGAGAATGGCGGATACATGCCGTTTTCGACGCCGTACCTGGGGATGCCTCAAGTAATTCGTCCGGATGGTTTGTACCAGTCGCAGACACGGTTTGGATTGTACCGTTGGCATGTTGTGGACCCCATCCGCTTCAAAAAAGCCTTGCGTGTCACCTGCCAAGTACTTGGATGGAAACCTGACCGACGTTATCATCCAAGGACCGACGATGTGGCCTCGGTGGCGTACTGGTATCAGACGCTGCCGAGCTCCAAGCTGGCACCCTTGCCTGACCGGGATGCCCTCGAAATTTACTAATTCATGTTTCATCAAATTTAATACAGACACGTATGAGTCAGCCTATGCAACTTACCGACGAACAGCTCGCACATTACGAGCGTGATGGATATTTGATCGTACCGAATTTGCTCACCGAACAGGAGTGCGCCGATTTTTTGGCGTATGAGGAGCTTCCCAAGCCATCCGACTGGCGTCAACACCTCGACAACCATAAATCGGACCAGCATTGGGCTCACATTGCACATCATCCGAACATCGTGAACATCACACGCCAGATCTTGGATGGGCAGCCGATGATCGTGCAGACGATGTACCTTCGCAAGCAGCCGGTCGATGGCAAAGGCACGGCCATGCATCAAGACACACACTACCTGCCCACCGAGCCGAACACGCTCATGGCCTGCTGGTTGGCGCTCAACGACACTGATGGCCAGAACGGCGGGCTTGCCGTGGTTCCCGGATCGCACAAGCGCGGGCTGTTGAGTACTCACAAGACCGAGAATACGGTCGACCACGACTCGTGGGAAATCGACTACGACATGATCGATCCCGACGGTCGCCGCTACAAGAAATCGTTCTACTCGTTCGACATCGACGGTCTGAAGGAAGATGACATCATTCGCCTCGAGGTGCCGACCGGTGCCGGCGTGTTCTTCAACGGACTCACCATCCACGGCTCCTTCGGCAACCACACGAAGGACCGCTACCGTCACGCCTATGCCACCCACTTCGTGAAAGAAGGCACCTGGGTGTATAGAGGTGATGTGCACGACACGGTGCCGGCCTGAGGTCCTTCGCATACATCTCGTTTCACTCGATGTGTCAGCTCAGGATGACAGCGGCGGCATTGGGAGATAAGAAGGGGTGTTGGGCGGCGTTTGGCCCCACCCTACCCACATTTTATTTTATTTTTGGCTGTTTCTACACCTTGCGCGCACACGCCGATGCGAAGCGAGGTGTCGGCGAAGGACCTTCATAGGTCTTTGCCTCTCAACCCCGAGCGTTGCCCGGGGACAAAGAAATCACCACTGGCTCCACGAGCACCCTGCCCGCCTTGGTGCGGGGGTTCTCTCGATAGCCGCTGTGTCGCACTTCCACCATGACGGCTTCGGGGCGGATGGATACGGTGGGACCGAAACGTTCGAGCACCGCACCTGCGAGTAAAGCATCGATCTGGACGGCCAGGGCATGGTCTGGTCGTCCGTTGATCTTCCCGATGGGCACCCAGCGGGGCTCGGCATGGGTATCTTCATCGACACGTACGCCCATAACGTAATCCGAAAATCGGGAAGCATTGGAACCGCCGATCCTCGTGGCGTGGATGATTGTGAAACACCCAGTTTGAAACCCGGTTTCATCGGTTACACCACTCGAGAAACGATGATTCGAGATTTGGGTTGATGCGGGATCGTACATCTGGCGCAACAGTTCCCGAACTTGACTGGATGCCATACTCGACCATACCGCTCGAAGTATGTCATTTAATTCCAGATTGTTGCGTCGTTTTTGAAGGCGGAGGATAACGGTTTCCAACTCAGCGGTTGCCCACTCCCTTTTGCGTTCGCCCTCGGATGCTGACCCCATGTGTTCCATGAGCAGGACGATGGCCTCGACCGATGAACCCGCAGCTTTCCGGCACGGTTTGAACACAACGTCATAATCGATGCCAAGAAAATCGCAGGCACTTTTTGCGACCGCAACAATGCCCGGCATCCGGCCAAGCTTATTACCCTGCTCTTGCCGTTGCCGTTGCCGTTGCTCTTGTTCTTGCTCTTGTTCTTGTTCTTGTTCTTGCTTCATATCGGAGATGCATCTAGTCCCAACCTGTCCAAAAAGTGGCATACGACTTCCGGATGCGGGGAATGGGTCACATAGGTTTTGGTGGGCTGCAATAGCTTGATCCAGTCGATCAGCTCGAAGAAGTCGACGTGGTCGCTCAGCGCGATTCCCACATCACTGCCTGATGTCGCAAATCTGCTCCCGGCTGCTGCCCAGCCGGAAATATACGCCGTCCGCACCGTGTATGGCGACGTCCACAGCGCGGAGACATCGGCCGAGGACGGTGCAATTACAGGTGCAGGGCCTTGCAGCTCCTTGCCGAGCCTCCTGTACGGTCCAAATCCTACTCCATGACCCTCATAGGCTTTAGATAGGGCGAATCCGGCGTCGTGTACGAGCGTCTCTTCTCCCAGGGGAGCCAATGCGTGCAAGATCTCCTGCGTCTTACCAAGGCTATAGCCATAAAACACCGGTATGGCCCCATCGGATAGCGCATCGGCAGCAAATCGTTGGATATCTCCGTAGAGTTCATCATGTGATTTCCAACGGTAGATCGGCAAGCTGAACGTGGCCTCGGTGATGAGCACGTCCACTCTTTCGGGAAAAACAAATCCGTCGGATGTCAACGATGGCGGATTCCGAAAATCGCCGGTGTATAGGAGCGTGCCCTCGTCCGCCTCGACATACACCATCGCCGATCCGAGGATGTGTCCGGCCGGATAGAGGGTGACACGTGCGTTCGGGAGGTCAATGGGCTGACGGAATCCCAGTTCTACGATCTGACCTTTAAAACCTCGAGTCCGCATGCAAGTCGCTGTGGCGGGAGTGGCGTACACGTGCATCCGGCTGTTCTTGGGAACGTGGTCTGCATGGGCGTGCGACACGAAGCAGTGCGTAGCCACCGGCGATGCGACATCAAGGGCGATGTCGTGGTCGGGCAGGAGGAAACCGGAGGAGAGGGGGAGGCAGTGGACATTGGGCATTGGACATTGGGCATTGGACATTTGGTGACGAGGCGGCAAATGTTTTTTCAGCTCTGGCGTAAGGAATTGGATTGGCAGGTATCTATTAAGTATAAGTAGATATTGCCTGTAACTGTCAACATCATGTCACACTCTCTGACTCGCATCCTAATTCATGCCGTGTTTTGCACCAAATTTCGTCGCAGGTGGCTATCTGATAGCTACAGAGACAGACTTCATTGCCTTT
>CAYZWQ010000239.1:0-3439 GCA_964481355.1 uncultured Chitinophagales bacterium | reverse complement strand
GGGACGGATCAGCAGCATGGCCGCACCCGTCGTACCCATCCAGGAGGCCAGTATGGTCCCAACCAGCAAAATCCCGGTGTTGACCAGAGGGCTGCCCGACAGGGTGCCCACCAACCTCACACCGCCCGAGATGGTGAACAGCGCCAGCAACAGAATGATAAACGGGAAGTACTCGAGAAGGTACACATGCAGTACTTCGTACAGCGTCACTGAAAAACCTTGGAAAATGAGCATCGGCACCAAGATCATCACCGCCCAGAAGGCCGAGATCTTTCCGAAGTGATGGTGCCAGAAATCTGGGGCTGCCAAAGGGAAGATGGCGATAGACAACAAAATACCTGCAAATGGGAGAACCCACCACAGGTTTAAGTTGGACCCATCAATGCCCATGCCTTCAGCGGCAAGCGCTGGTGATGCCAATGTAAGCGTCATCAGAAACACCGATACCGCCACGGCAAGTTTGCCGAAGATTTTGTTCACGTTAGTCTCCAGTTTAATTGGGGTTAATTTTTTTAGGCAATTGCCTTCGATACTCTCGAAATAGCTGCCCGTTATGGACAAATAGTTGACATTATGTCGCTAACAATGGCATAAAATAGGAAATTCCCCCGTATCGGCTAAAAAAATCGGTTTAAAAAGACGTAAAATCGTACGGGCCACAAATGTACTTTCTTTGGTAAGAATGGCTTTCGATTGGGTCGTTTTTTCGTATCTTTGTCCGATATTTTGCCGTTGCACCCAAGTGCGGCGGACGGTTCTGCTCTATCGGTCCATTGCGCACGCAATGGGCTGGAACCCTATCATTTGAAGTTCTGATGGATTCATTATCCGGATACTTACCCTATTTAGTCGCATTGCCGCTCCTGGGATTCCTGATCAACGGAGTACTGGGCCTGGCCTTCGAAGGATACAGAAAGCAAAAGCCGCTCATTGGCTACCTGGCCACCATGAGCGTTTTCATCCCATTCATCATCGCGGTCTTCCTGTTCCTGAACATGGAAGCCGATCAGAGCATCTACGTGAAGCTGTTCACATGGATGCAGGCGGGCACATTCTCGGCCGACATCGCCTACCGCATCGACTCCCTGTCGATCATCATGGTGCTGTTCGTGACCGGCATCGGTTCGCTCATCCACCTTTACTCGATGGGCTACATGAAGGACGACGAGGGATACTACAAGTTCTTCGCCTACCTGAACCTCTTCATCTTCGCCATGCTCAACCTCGTGATGGGCAGCAACCTGCTCTTGCTGTTTCTCGGTTGGGAAGGCGTCGGTTTGTGCTCCTATTTGCTCATCGGATTCTGGTACAAGGACACCGAGAAAGCCATTGCAGGCAAAAAGGCCTTCATTTACAACAGAATCGGCGATTTCGCATTCCTCATCGCCACATTCATGATCTTTCGTCAGGTTGGCAGTCTCGAGTTCACCGACATCCTCTCCAACCTCGATCTGATCACATCCGACCAAGGCTTCTGGATCGGCCTCCTCTTCCTCATCGGAGCAACCGGCAAGAGCGCCCAGCTGCCACTCTTCGTCTGGTTGCCCGACGCTATGGCGGGCCCGACACCAGTGTCCGCCCTCATCCATGCCGCAACCATGGTCACCTCGGGCATTTACCTGGTCTCAAGGATGTCGTTCCTTTATGTGACGTCACCTGAAGTGATGATGGTCGTTGCCGTGGTCGGTGGTCTCACTGCCATCGTGGCTGCCACTATTGCCATCACGCAGTACGACATAAAGCGCGTTCTGGCCTATTCCACCGTCTCACAGCTTGGATTCATGTTCTTGGCGCTCGGTTCCGGCGCATTTACGGCGGCCATGTTCCATGTGGTTACGCACGCATTCTTCAAGGCATGCTTATTCCTCGGATCCGGTTCCGTGATCCATGCCATGCACCATGTCGAACACGAACTCGACCATCACGGCAAACATGTGCATTTCGACCCTCAGGACATGCGCAACATGGGCGGCCTCAAGAAATACCTGCCGTCCACGTACAAGACGTTCATGATGGCCACCATTGCCATCGCCGGAATCCCGCCCTTGGCAGGCTTCTTCTCCAAGGACGAAATTCTCGCCTACACCTTCAACGCGGGTGCTGCATGGGCACCCATCTACTACGCCCTATGGGGAATAGCGGTGCTCACTGCCTTCATGACAGCGTTCTACATGTTCCGCCTCACGTTCTCGACCTTCCACGGCGAATTCAAGCTGCCGAAGGTGCACGCCGAGGCGGCCGGTTCGGAGAAGTACCTGCACGAGAGCCCATGGAACATGACCACGCCTCTGTGGGTATTGGGCATACTCTCGGTGATCGGCGGCTTTATGGGGATCCCGAATTTCATCGTCGAAAGCTTCACCCACCAGGAGGCGCACATCAACTGGCTGCACGGCTGGCTTGAGCCGGTCACAGCCCAGACGCCGATCGTGCTATCGCACGCCGTGGAGTGGGTGCTCATGTTCGCCAGCATCCTCATCGCCCTCGCAGGTGTCTATCTGGCTTGGAAGATGTACGCCCAGTCGTCGCTCGAGGTGTCCGATCAGAAGGTCAAAACGCGTTTTGCAGGCCTCTACCAAGTGTGGGCCGATAAGTACAGCCTCGACGAGATATACGAGGGCTATGTGTCCGACCCGATTGTACGATTCAGCGACAAGGTCCTCGCCGTGTTCGACATCAAAGTGGTCGACGGATTCGTCAACGGCGTGGCCGGCACCGTCCGGTTCTTTGGCTTCCTGATGCGTTACATGCAGACCGGACTCATCCAGAACTATGCCCTCATGCTCGTTTTGGGCGTGGTTATCGTTCTCGCCCTTTTGGTCATCGTTTAAATTTTGGAATCATCCATGGATATCCTTCTCAACTGGACCATCTTCCTGCCGCTTGTCGGAGTTCCCGCCATTCTCATGACGAGGAACGACCAGGTCGTAAAATGGATCGCCCTTGTCGCCACCACAGTGACATTTGTGCTTTCTGTACCGCTGATGCTCGGTTTCGATGTCACCAACAGCGGCACCGCCCAATTTTTGACGGAATCGGAGCCATGGCTTCCCAATCTGGGAATCAAATATCTGGTTGGTCTCGACGGACTCAGCCTGATGCTGTTCATGCTCACCACGTTCATGGGGCCGATCGTGGTGCTCTCTGCATGGAACTCTGTCGAAAAGCACGTACCGGGCTTCTTTTCGATGCTTCTGCTGCTTCAGACGGCATCGCTTGGTGTCTTCGCCGCACTCGATCTGTTCCTGTTCTACATCTTTTTCGAGCTCAGCCTCATCCCGATGTACTTCCTCATCGGGATATGGGGAGGGGAGGGACGCATCCAGGCCACCATCAAGTTTTTCATATACACCCTGGTTGGTTCCCTCATCATGCTCGTCGGTCTGCTCTGGCTGGGCATTGACGCGGGCAACGCTGTGAACAACGGTGTATTTACGAC
>CAYZWQ010000238.1:0-3445 GCA_964481355.1 uncultured Chitinophagales bacterium | reverse complement strand
CATCGGAAACGGTTTCGCCGTCGATGCTCACGCCGCCTTGTTGCACAAGCCGCCGGGCCTCGCCTCCGCTGGGCGCCAGGCCGTGGTCGCGGATGAGGCCGACGAGTCCGTGTTTGCCAACGGGCAGCTTTATTTCGGGGATATCGTCGGGGATCTCCTTCTTGATGACGGTTTGCTCGAAGTGGGCCCGCGCCGCATCGGCTGCTTCCGCACCGTGGTACATGCGGGTCAGTTCCCAAGCAAGCTCGTGTTTGGTGTTGCGCGGGTCGGCAGGAATGCGCGTCTTCAGGTCTGCTAGGCGTTCGATCGTCACATCGGTGACCAATTCAAACCACGAGTAGATCATGCTGTCCGGTATAGACAGCGCCTTGCCGTACATGTTGTTCGGGTGCTCGTCGATCCCGATGTAGTTGTCGTAACTCTTCGACATCTTCATTGAACCGTCGGTGCCTACCAACAGCGGCATCATCAGGCATACCTGTGGTTCAAGGTCAAATTCCTTCTGAAGCTGTCGTCCGACCAAAAGGTTGAACTTTTGGTCCGTACCGCCCAGCTCCACATCCGACTTAAGGTGCACCGAGTCCATGCCTTGTGCCAACGGGTATAGAAATTCGTGCAGCAGTATGGGTTCGTTGTTGTTGTAGCGGTTGGTGAAGTCGTCGCGCTCGAGCATGCGGGCAACGGTGTATTTCGAGCTCAGGCGAATAACGTCGGCGAAATTCATCGGACTCAGCCATTCCGAGTTATAGACGATTTCCGTTTTTTCAGGATCCAGGATTTTCGACGCCTGCTCAAAATAGGATTTGCCATTTTCCTTCACTTCCTCGATGGTCAAGGAAGGCCGTGTTTTATTCTGGCCCGAGGGATCGCCGATCATGCCCGTGAAGTCGCCGATGATCAGAATCGCATGGTGACCCAGATCTTGGAATTGACGTAGTTTCCGGAGAATGACGGAGTGACCCAAGTGGAGGTCCGGCCTTGTGGGATCGCACCCGAGCTTGATGCGGAGGGGTTTGCCGGATGCGATAGACCGCTTGAGCTTGTCGACCAGCTCGGTTTCGGGCACAATTTCGGTCGTCCCACGGTGGATGACCGCAAGTTGCTCTTCTATTGAGGGAAAAGTCATGTTATGGTGCGGGGTGCAACTAGTTATTGCGACGGAGTTTCGTCGCCGTTTAATTCTTCTATAGAGTTTGCGATCTTCTCTGCGAACGTTTTCGCCTCGGGCACGACTGCCATGAAGGTGTTATACACAACCGGGCCCGTATTCAGAACGACAGGGTAGAGAAACGATGCCTCTCGCGACTGGGTTCCGGGAGTCCCGAACGGCCTGATGAGCTGCAGGATGATGCTCACGATCACAGCGCCCTTCAAGATTCCGAACAGCAGCCCCATGATTCGGTTAGGAACGCTCAGGATGGATTTCTCAACCAGCTTCACGAAGGCGTAGATGATGAAGGTACCCAAACCCAAGACCAACAGGAAGAGCACCGCTCCCGAAACGATGCCAAATCCGGGCGTCTCCGGATCCATGAACAGCGACATGGGTGACGATAGGATCGTCCAGCTGCTGATGGCGAACAGCAGGGCGAAGAGCGTGAGGGCAATGGACAGTGCTTCTTTCACAAACCCACGCTGAAAGCCCAAGAAGGCAAAAATGGCAAGTGGTGCGATCAAAACAAGGTCCAGGCTGTTCATGGCTGTAGTTTTTGTTTCACAATTCGGCTTATTTCGGATCCGTCGGCACGGCCCTTGAGGCGTGGCGTGAGATAACCCATCACCTTGCCCATGTCGGATGGAGCCGCCGCACCAAGGGCTTGGATGGCCGCATCGATTTCGGCGTCCAGCTCCTCGGGGCTGAGTTTCTTTGGAAGGTAGTTTTCGATCACGGCCAGCTCCTCGCGTTCAATTGCTGCCAAGTCTTCTCTGCCGGCACTTTCGAACTGTTGCAGGGAATCCTTGCGCTGCTTGGTGGCCTTGATGAAAACGTCCATCACCTGTTCTTCGGTGAGGGTTGCCTCCCCACCCGTCCGGATGCTCACTTCTTTTTCGAGAAGTGCGGCTTTAAGTGATCGCAATACCCGCGTCGTCTTTTCGTCGCGTGCGAGCATTGCCTTTTTCAGGTCGGAGAGGAGTGTTTCGTAAGTAGACATGATGGTAAAATAGGAACAATTAAACAAAAAAAGGGTTGCCACAAAATGAGGCAACCCTGAAAAGAGAGTAGGTCAAACCAAATGAGGAGCCGTACGGGCCACCATCGCCGAAACGGGCGTGCGGGAGCCCCGGTCGGCGGGCGCATCGCGGCAGGTTACTTGCTGTCGATGAACTCTTTGGCCTTGTCCAGTTCCACGATGGACTCGCGGTAATTGTAGGTGCCTGCTTTGGCTTTGACGGCCACGATGACTTTAGCCATCTTGCGGCTGGACATCTTGGTGGCAAGCGCCTTGTCACCGAATGTTTGCTTCTTTGCCATGGGTTAACCTCGTGGGGGAATCTTATTTAATTTCCTTGTGCACCGTGTGCTTGCGCAGCACGGGGTTGTACTTCTTCAATTCCAGGCGGTTGGTCGTGTTGCGACGGTTTTTCATCGTCACGTAACGGGATGTCCCTGGAGATTCGGTGCACTCAAGGATGACTTGAATGCGAATGCCTTTTGCTTTAGCCATGTCAGCTCCTCAGTAACGGCTTAAATGTCTTTTTTTAGCAAGCCGGCGGCACGCGATTTTGCGATGGTCGCGGTGATGCCGTTCTTGTTGATGGTGCGAAGCGTCTTTGCGGTCACCTTAAGCTCCACCCAGCGGTCTTCCTCCGGGATGTAGAACTTGCGCTTCTGCAAATTCGGAAAGAACTTGCGCTTCGTCTTGTTGTTGGCCTTTGACGAGTTGAACCCGTTCATCGGCGTTACGCCTGAAATGTCGTCTCTGCGTGCCATGTCGGTTGCAAAGTGGATGTGCAAAATTTGGTTAGAAAACAAAGATAAGCAACCTTGTCGATATTGCAAAAAAGATATGCACACGTTATCAACAAAAACGGAATTACCCATACTGCCAGATTTTGGCCAGGAATCGCTATCGCAATTCTTTCCGATAAATATATCGTCTTCTTTGATATAGGGCTCTTTTAACGTATTTTATAGGGTCCTGAGCGGCTATTTATACATTTTTGCCACCCTGTCAAGATTCTATGTCACAGACTAACCCCGCCGAGTACAAGGCGTCGAACATCCAGGTCCTCGAAGGCCTGGAAGCCGTCCGCAAACGTCCATCCATGTATATCGGCGACACAGGTCCAAGAGGCCTGCATCACCTCATCAACGAGGTGGTCGACAACTCGATCGACGAGGCCCTTGGAGGACACTGCGACTACATCATCGTGACGATCAACAAGGATGGCTCCCTCACCGTCGAAGACAACGGTCGCGGCATCCCCGTCGACATCCATGAGA
>CAYZWQ010000237.1:0-3527 GCA_964481355.1 uncultured Chitinophagales bacterium | reverse complement strand
GCCGAGGTACGCATCGAGAATGGCCCGACAGAAATTCGGCGCTCCGGGCAAGAGCGGGTCGCTGTAGTGACCGCAAACTTGGCTTCCGGCGACATGGGGACTGCCGCTCATCGCATAGAGGAAATTCTCGCCTCGACACCTCGCCAGGCTGGAATCGTGGCAAAGCTGGCAGGCCAAAACAAGGAAATGGCAGATTCATTCTCATCGTTGCAGTTTGCCCTGCTTTTGGCCGTCTTTCTCGTCTACTTGGTGATGGCATCACAGTTTGAGTCGCTTTTGCATCCGCTTGTGATATTGTTCAGCATACCTATGGCTGCCGTTGGTGCCATACTCGCACTGTGGATCACGGGCACAACTGTAAGCATCGTGGTATTCATCGGCCTTATCATGCTGGCAGGCATCGTGGTGAACAACGCCATCATATTGATCGACAAAATCAATCAGTTGCGAGCATCGGGAATGGAGAAGCTTGCGGCAACGGTCGAAGCAGGGGCAAACCGGCTCCGTCCAATTTTGATGACCACCTTGACCACAGTGCTCGGATTGTTGCCTCTGGCCATAGGCTTGGGTGAAGGTGCCGAAATGCGAGCACCAATGGCAATTACCGTAATCGGTGGTCTATTGGTGAGCACATTGCTGACCTTGCTGGTTATTCCTTCGATCTATCTGTTGCTCGACCGTAAGAAATATGCTGCCGACATGGAGGTGTCGTTATGAGGATCACCCAAACGGCAATTCGTCGTCCTGTGACGACCATGATGGTCTTTGTTTGTTTCGTAGTGTTGGGCGGCATCTCGATCCGTTCCATCCCGCTGGAGTTTTTCCCCGACATTTCGTTCCCGTTCATGTTTGTGGACATGCCCTATCCGGGATCGAGCCCCGAGGAGACGGAACGGCTGATTGCAAAGCCGGCCGAGGAGGCCTTGGCCACCCTTTCCGGAGTGCGTGAAATGACGACCTTCACCAGTGAGCGCGGTGTTCAGCTCCAGATACGCTTCGAGTGGGGCTCCGACATCCAGCAGAAAGCCCTGCAGGTCCAGGAAAAGCTCGACGGCGTAAGGGGCACGTTTCCCGACGACTTCGAGAGATACAACGTTTTCAAGGCGAGCACATCTGGGGATCCAATGCTGGTGCTTCGTATTTCATCGAACAGAGATCTCTCCGGGTCGTATGATTTGCTTGAACGCAACCTTAAACGCCGTCTCGAAGGCGTCGAAGGCGTGGCAGAGGCACGCTTGTACGGTGTGGATCGCCTCGAGATCCTGATCAATGTGAAGCCTGAGCGCCTGATGGCCTATGGGTTGGATGTGAATCAACTGGTAGCCGAGCTCCGGGCTGCGTCCTTTTCAGCGTCTGCCGGTCGTATTACGGACGGAAATCAGCGCATGGTGCTGCGGCCCATCGGCGAATGGCGATCGATCGACGAAATCAGAGGCATCCCGCTGGCACAAGGGCGGATCAAGCTGAGTGACGTTGCAGACGTCACCATGGGCAGCCCCAAAACAGACCATGGACGCAGGCTGGATCGAAAGCCCGCCATCGGTTTGGACATCATCAAAGAATCGGGGGCGAACACCGTGGAGGTGCAACGTGCCGTAAAAGAGGTGGTCGCCGAGGTTTCAGGACTTCCAGACATGCAGGGAATCCAAATCTTGACCATGTTCGACCAAGGATCCGGTATCATAAGCTCACTTCGTGAGCTGCTGAAATCAGGTTTTATCGGTGCCATTCTGTCGTTCGTGATGTTGTTCTACTTTTTGCGCAACATCACGAACACTTTGGTGGTGGCCTTGGCAGTACCCATCTCACTCCTCATCACAATCGGCTTCATGAATATGGGAGGCTACTCCTTGAACATCCTATCCATGATGGGATTGATGCTGGCCGTGGGCATGCTCGTCGACAACGCGGTAGTGGTAACCGAGAGCATCCATCGTCACCGGTTGAACGGTGCTGCTACTCTCGAAGCGACCATGGCTGGAGTGAAGGAGGTCGGATTGGCCGTCGTCGCCGGATCGATGACCTCCATCATCGTGTTCATGCCGAACATCGTGTCGGCGGCCGATGAGGTCAGTGTCTTTCTCAGCCATGTCGCCATCGCCATTACCGTTGCGATGCTTACGTCCTTGACGTTGTCGTTGACCGTCGTGCCCATGCTCTACGCCAAGTTCCAACGCCATGAGCAGCCCAAAGAGAGCAGGTTCATTTCACAATTGACGCATCTGTACAGCAAGGCTCTCTCCGTCATACTCAATCGGCCGGTTTGGACGACGGCAGGAATCGTCCTGATACTTGCCAGCGTTGCCATTCCCATCTCGTTTGTGAACATCAGCATGAATGACGACGGGGGCGAACGCAGGGAGCTTCGCATGTTCCTCAACCTTAACGGCACCTATCAGCTGGATGAGGTCAAGTCGGCGGTCGCATTTTACGAAGACTATCTCTATTCCAATAAGGACAGCCTGGAAATCGACAACGTCTACTCCTTCTTTACGACCAATTCTGCACAGCTCACCATCATGCTGGAGGAAGATGGTGAGACGCCTGTCGAGCAAATTCGCACCAAGATTCGCGACAATCTCCCGATGCATGCACTGTGCAGCCCCTCATTTGAGTTCCGCCGTTCTGCCGACGGCGAAAACCTCGTCCGTGTGATGCTGTATGGCGAATCGACCGAACAGCTGGTGGACGTCTCCAATCAACTTGCAACAGTGCTCTCAAGGGTTCCGGGCTTTGCCGACGTTAAAAGTGATGCCGAACAGGGCAGTCAAGAAATGCAAATACGGCTGAATCCTGATCGGGCAATCGTCCAGAACGTGAGCGCAAACCAGCTTGCCGATGCCGTCGGAACGGCCATCAGGGGCACCAATTTACGCCGCATGCGCACATCCAATGGTGAAGTCGATGTGCGCGTCTCGTTCGATGAAGACAACCGACAGCGCATCGAACATGTGCAACAGGTGCCTATAGGCAACACCACATTGGCTCAAGTTGCCGATATCGACATCCGCAGAACACCGCCCACCATATTCCGCTACAATCGGTCCACGTCGATGGGGATCAACATGAACTTGGACGAGGGCGTCACCATTCAGGATGCCGGGCAGCGGATAACGCAGGTCATGTCTGGCATTGAGCTGCCCACTGGGGTGCGATGGAGCCTGGGGCAATCGTTCGAGCGCGATCAGGATCAGATGAACACCATGCTTGTCAACATGCTGCTCGCGCTGGCGCTCATCTACCTGGTGATGGCCTCCCTTTTCGAATCGCTGATTTTCCCCTCAGCCATCATGACCACCATTCTCTTCTCGATCGTCGGGGTGTTTTGGTTCTTTTTTATGACGGGCACGACCTTCACCTTGATGTCCATGATTGGGATATTGATCTTGATGGGTGTGGTGGTAAACAACGGCATTGTGCTAATCGACCAGATTCGACAACTGCGTGAAAAAGGACTGGACCGAAAGGTGGCCGTTATCCAAGCCGGAACCGACCGTTTTCGCCCAATTTTGATGACGGCGGGAACC
>CAYZWQ010000236.1:0-3545 GCA_964481355.1 uncultured Chitinophagales bacterium | reverse complement strand
AGCCTATGCGCAACAGACATTGGTCGAGCTGTTGGGACACTCCGCACTCGACTTGGGCGAACCGAGTCTGGGCGCCGAAGACTTCGCCTACTACCAACAGCATATACCCGGGCTCTTCATGCGTGTCGGATCACGCAATGGCCCCGACACGGCTTACCCTTTGCACAGTTCATGTTTCGACATCGATGAAAGCATCATCGCCCCCGCAGTGGCTCTTGCAGCCACTTTGTTGACGAAGTATTCCTGAATCTACAGATCCGACCCGAATGAACATACTGAAATTTGGCGGCACCTCGATGGCCGACCAACACACCTGGAAGCAGGTGCTCGACATCGTGCGCTCCACCGAACGGCCCGTTTTGGTTGTCTCTGCCACCTCGGGCACGACCAATGCGCTTCTGAAATCGGCACAGCTCGCCATTGCGGGCGATCTCAAAGGCGGCCTCGACATCGCCGACGAGCTCGAGCAGAAGCACCTCCGCATCATCGACTCATTTTTGGAGACGCATGCAACGGTTGGCGATATCAACGGCCTTCGTTATGAGGGCCATGCTCACATCAACGCGTTGCTGAAGCTGCTCCGCAACTATCTCACGGGCATCCACACGTTGGGCGAGCTCACCGACCGCAGCATCGACGCCATCGGCTCGATCGGCGAGCGTCTTTCCTCGTACCTCATTTGCCTGTGTGGGCAGGCAATGGGGATGAATACCGTATTTGTCGACGCGGCTGACATCATCAAGACCGACAGCCGGTTTACCCAGGCCGTGCCCGACATAGAGGCAATCTCCTACAAGGCTACGTCGCTGCGAAGGCTCGCAGATGAGGGCGCTATCCCCGTCATGGGCGGTTTCTATGGCAGCGACCGCAACGGGGCGATCACCACGCTTGGACGTGGGGGCTCCGATTTCACGGCCAGCCTTGTCGGACTCGCCGTTGGTGCCGAAACCATCGGCATCTGGACCGACGTGTCGGGGATGTACACCAGCGACCCACGATTTATCTCAGGCACGAAATCCATCCCCGAAATATCGTTCGGCGAAGCAGCCGAACTGGCCTACTTTGGTGCAAAGGTATTGCATCCGGCTACCATTCAGCCCGCTGTGGAGCGCAACATCCCTGTGTTGGTGAAGAACACCTTCGAGCCGGAACACCCAGGAACGACCATCCGCGTTGATGCCCCCAAAAACGGCGACATTCGTGCCATCGCGTTCAAGAAGGACATCACGGTCATCACGGTCACCTCAACACGCATGCTGTTGGCACATGGCTTCATGGCACGGGTGTTCGCCGTGTTCGAGCAGCATCAAGTAAGCGTCGATCTGGTCACCACTTCGGAGGTGAGCATCAGTATCACGGTCGACAATCTCAAAAATCTGGACGCTGTGGTTGCAGATCTGGAAAAAATTGCACAGGTTAAAGTTCGGTCCGGCCAAGCCCTTATCTGCTTGGTCGGCCAGGGACTCATCGATGCCAAAGGGGTGATGAACGCTGCCTTCACCGCATTGAAGGAGATTCCTGTACACATGATCTGCCAGGGCAGTTCTGACCTAAATATGTCGATTGTAGTTGACAACGTCGACGTGATACCCGCAGTTCAGGCATTGCATGGCCAATTGATATCGTAACGGTAAAGGATCGGTAACCACCATGAACATTGCATTGATCGGATATGGACGCATGGGTCAACGCATCGAGGCGCTGGCGTCGCCCGATTACGGGCATGTGGTGTTGAAGCTCAACGAGCACAACAATGAGCGTGGTGCCGGAATCACCCAGGCTGCATTCGAGTACATCGACATAGCCATCGATTTTAGCCATCCCTCGGTGGTCGGATCGAATCTGCGGCGCGTCATTGCCACTTCAACCCCTGTAGTGGTCGGCACGACGGGCTGGCTACATGAGGCCGACGCCATCAACGATTTGGTGATGCACCATGGGGTGGCCGTTCTTTATGGATCCAACTTCTCGTTGGGTGTGCAACGGTTCCTCAAACTGGTGGAACGAGCCGGCGAGCTATATGGGTCTGATCCCGATGTTCAAGCCACCGTACATGAGGTGCACCATACGGGCAAGGCAGACGCACCCAGTGGTACGGCCATCACGACGGGTGAGCGATGGCTTTCGGGCGCTGGCCGCGCTGGAAAGCCAGAATACGGCATCCCAGAACGGGGGCCTGTTGACCCCAATGCGTTGGTCATCACCTCCCAGCGCGTGGGCGATGTTACCGGCGAGCACACCCTGCGTCTGCGTACGCCGTTCGACGATGTCACGATCCGCCACGAGGCGCGTTCGCGTGACGCATTTGCCATTGGTGCGCTTAAAGCTTCCAAATGGCTGCTCGCACAAACGGCCGGACTCTATTACTTGGAACAGGTGATTGAGCAGATCCCCTGATGAGCGACGCCGACGTCCTCATTCTGGGTGCCGGTGCCGCCGGACTTACGGCCGCCATCTTTGCCGCTCAGGGTGGCAGCAACGTTCTTGTGTTGGAGAAGGCGCCAACAGCCGGCCGGAAAATCCTGATGTCGGGTGGCACCCGGTGCAATGTGCTGCCAGTGGAAGTTGATGTCCGCGACTTCGTCACATCGTCATCGCCGAATCTGCTCAATAAGGTCTTCAAGTCATGGTCGCTCGACGCCTGCCATCGTTGGTTCACCGACGAAATCGGCCTGGAGATGGTCACCGAGGATGCCTCCAATAAGTGGTTCCCAGCCAGCAACTCGGCCAAGGAGGTGCGCGATCTGTTAGTGGATGCGGCAATACATGCGGGTGCCCGATTTCGGTATAACAGCGGTGCCGAGCGCATCGAACAGAAGCAGGACGGCCAATGGATGGTCACCACCTTCGATGGCACCACGTATGTGGCCCCCAAGATCATACTTGCCACGGGTGGACTGTCGGTACCCACCACGGGCACCGACGGCGACGGCCACCGCATGCTTCAGAGTTTGGGTCAAGAGTTGGTTCCCACCTATCCCGCATTGACTCCGCTCACAGGAGAGCACCCGGGGCACGACAATCTGGCCGGCCTGTCGTTGGAGGTGGGTCTGAGGGTTACGGATCATGGTAAGCATGTTGGGGCCTCGAACCGTCGGGGCTTTTTGTTCACGCACAGGGGTTACAGTGGTCCGGCCGTGCTCGATGTGAGCCATTGGGTCGTAAAGGACCCTGCCGTGCAACTCGAGGTCGACTGGCTGGCCGCTGGTGCCGAATGGTGGGAGGAGCAATTGGGTCCTTCGAAGACCCATGTATACACCCGCGTGCGTGAGTTTTTACCGGAGCGGTTGGCACGGGCCATCATGGATGAATCGGGAATACCGACGCTGCGCAATCTCGCCGAGCTCGGCAAGGCCGACCGCAAGCGGCTGGTCAACCTCTTGTGCCGGTACCCCCTGCACCCTAAGGGCCATGAGGGCTACAAGAAGGCGGAGGTGACTGGAGGGGGTGTGCGCCTTGAAGATATCGACACCGCCACCATGCAGCACCGCCATCTGCCCGGTCTTTTCGTAAGCGGAGAGATCGTGGATGTGTTCGGCCGCATC
>CAYZWQ010000235.1:0-3562 GCA_964481355.1 uncultured Chitinophagales bacterium | reverse complement strand
AAGTCTCTCGCACCTTTTATGCCAAGGGGCAGACAGGCCAACAGCTGCTGTTGGGTGCATACTCCGCCCTGATGCGGCAGGTTGACCTCGGCAACGTCGAGATGCTAACGCGGCGTGAGATGGTGGATCTTGTGACCGTCGACGGACAGGCTAAGGGCGTCATCGCACGCAACCTGCTCAACGGAGCCATCGAGCGCTACGCGGCCGACGCCGTTCTTTTGTGTACCGGCGGCTATGGCAACGTCTATTTCCTCTCGACGAACGCCAAAAATTCGAATGTCACCGCTGCCTGGCGCTGCTACAAAAAAGGCGCGTTTTTCGGCAACCCCTGCTTTACTCAAATTCACCCTACTTGCATCCCACAGCTCGGCGACTACCAGTCGAAGCTCACACTGATGAGCGAAAGCTTGAGAAACGACGGGCGCGTATGGGTGCCAAAAGCCAAGAACGACAAGCGCAAGGCAAAGGATATCCCCGAGTCAGAGCGCGACTATTTCCTCGAAACCCGATACCCCAGCTTCGGTAACCTTGTTCCACGCGATGTTGCATCGCGGAATGCCAAGGACGTTTGCGACGACGGTCGCGGTGTCGGGCCAACAGGCATGGCGGTCTATCTCGACTTCGAAGATTCCATCAAACGGCTCGGCAAAGATGCCATTGCAGCCAGGTACGGCAACCTCTTCGACATGTATGAGCGCATCACCGGCGACAACCCCTACGAAACACCGATGATGATTTACCCTGCCGTCCACTACACCATGGGCGGCCTTTGGGTAGACTACAATCTGATGACGACGGTTCCGGGTCTCTTTGCGCTCGGTGAGGCGAACTTCTCTGACCATGGTGCTAACCGCCTCGGAGCATCGGCACTCATGCAGGGTCTGGCCGACGGATATTTCGTCATTCCTTACACGCTCGGCGACTATCTCGCATCGACCAAGACCGAAGTGATGAGCACAAGCCATCCTGCATTCGACCAAGCCGAGAAGGACGTGAGGGCAAAAATTGACCGCCTGTTGTCGATCAACGGCAACAAGACCGTGATGGAGTATCATAGAGAGCTCGGCAAGATCATGTGGGACAAAGTAGGAATGGCTCGCAATGAGGCCGGCTTGAAAGAGGCCATATCCGAGATTCAGGCACTAAAGGAAGATTTCTGGAAAAACCTGAAACTGACTGGAGTCAAGGACACCTACAACAAATACCTCGAATTTGCCGGTCGGGTTGCCGACTTCCTCGAGCTCGGCGAGCTCATGGCATACGACGCACTCGTGCGCAACGAGTCCTGCGGAGGCCACTTCCGAGAGGAGTATCAGACCCCCGAAGGCGAGGCACTCCGCGACGACGATCATTTCGCATTCGTTTCTGCATGGGAATTTAAGGGCGACGAGGCAACCCCCGAGCTTCACAAAGAAGCACTTGTATTTGAGAACGTTAAACTTAGCCAGCGTAGCTACAAATAGGAGCATCGAGCATGAGTAACGAAACCATGACGCTCAAACTGAATGTATGGCGCCAAAAAGACGGCAAGTCTCAAGGCACCATGGTGAAATACACCCTCCCTGGTGTGAGTCCGCACATGTCGTTCCTGGAGATGTTGGACCACCTTAACGAAATGCTGATTCACAAAGGGGAAGAGCCTGTCGAGTTTGAGCATGACTGCCGCGAAGGGATCTGTGGCTCCTGCGGTCTGGTCATCAATGGAACCGCGCATGGACCAAACAAGGCGACGGCAACCTGCCAGTTGCACATGCGTCACTACAAAGACGGCGACGAGATCGTCATTGAACCATGGCGCGCAGCAGCATTCCCCGTCATCAAGGACTTGGTCGTAGACCGTGGTGCCTTCGACCGCATCATCGAGGCGGGCGGATATATTTCGGTGAACACTGGAGCCGCCCCCGACGCCAACGCCATTTTGATCGGCAAGGAAATTGCCGACGAAGCGTTCGACTATGCCAGCTGCATCGGGTGTGGAGCCTGCGTGGCCGCATGTCCAAACAGCTCCGCATCGCTTTTCACCGGTGCCAAGGTCGCTCAGCTAGCTTTGCTGCCTCAGGGGTCTCCCGAGCGCAAAATGCGCGTTCGTAGCATGGTCGACCAGATGGAGTCGGAGGGCTTCGGCGACTGTTCCAACTACGGCGAGTGTGAGGCCGTATGCCCCAAAGAGATTTCGATCACTGCTATTGCACTCATGCGCAGGGAATATGTAAAGTCCCTCTTTTAGGGGAATTGTTACTCATACTTTTATAAGCGATCTTAGCCTTGGAGGCTCAGATCGCTTTTTTTTTTGTAGTATCAAGAGTTAATTCAACGGAATGGCGCAATTCAACGACAATGTGTGGAATAAACTCCTAGATTATTCCGAGGACAGCCTCATCATCATTGATAAGGACCTTCGGATTGTAGCATACAATCAAAGTTTCCAAGCGTACTACAAACTCTTCTTCCACATAGATGTTAACATTGGTGATGCCATCCTGGATTATGCTGTAGCGAAGCACAAAGAAGAGCTAGCTAAGATTTATCGTCGGGTGTTCGAAGGGCATCGCTTTGGCTACGACATCGAACTCGACAACCCAGACGGGGGGAAGTCCTATTATCACTTGGTGTACAAGCCTGCAAGGGACGAAAAGGGAAACATCATCGCTGCGCTTGTATTCGCAACCGACACAACGTTGGTGGTTCAATCGCGATTGGAAATCGAAGAAAGAGAACGGCGTTTCAAGACGCTAGTCGAAAACAGCGGCGATGCGATCGCAATCTTGTCACCAGAAGGGAAACCGACGTACGTCAGCCCATCCATAACTGCAGTGCTGGGCTATTCACAGGAAGAGGCCTTGAACCTGCAACTGTTCGATCTTTTGCATCCGGACGATATTGTCCCCGTCGCCACGGTGATGCAGTCGGCTGTCGATAACCCACGCAAGCCTATTCCCGTTACTGCAACCAGGGTGCGGCATAAAGACGGATCGTGGCGGTGGTGTGAGTCAACGATCACGAATATGATCGAAGATCCTCAGATCCGCGGAATCGTGGATAACTTTCGGGATGTCACGTTCAAGGTTGAGTACGAGCAGCGGTTGAGGAATGAACGCAACACGCTCAGGGCAATTATTGACAACATACCCGAGTACATTTATGTAAAAAACCGGCTTGGTCAGCACGTTGTGAACAACAAGAAAGTCTACAGGGAGCTTCTTGGGGCAGAAACTGAAGAGGAAACACTTGGAAAAACCGTGTTCGACTATTTTGGGGAGATCTTGACGGAAGACTTCAAGGATGACGACATCCGAATTATGACAACGGGAGAGCCTCTCCTAAATCATCAAGAAGCGATTATTGACCAATTTGGCAAGAAACAATGGCTCTCAACCACCAAAGTCCCCATTTTCGACGACAGCGGGCAAGTGTCTGGACTTGTGGGATTGTCGAGAAACGAGACCTTTCGCTATTATCGAACACTGGAGGAGGAGTTCAGGTCCAATTTGTTGATGTCGCACAGCGAGCACCAGAATCTGGCTGACTCGATGACGGATTTCCTGAAACATGCCACAAAGCT
>CAYZWQ010000234.1:0-3591 GCA_964481355.1 uncultured Chitinophagales bacterium | reverse complement strand
GTCGAACAACCTTGCATTATTGCGAGCCGAAGCGAGGAGTCCGCCGGACAACCCTGCGGAAATATTTTTCACAGCGACAGTGCATTGCTCAACGAGAGAGAAAAGATGCTCGATGCTCGATGCTCAATGTACAATCACTCCCCAAACCGCACCTCGCTTGCGCCCCGCTCCTGCTGTAGCTTCGCAGCCACGGCTTCGACGTCGCGCATCACCCGCAGCAGGTTGAGTCCGGCGATCTTCTTTAGCTCGTCGTCGGTGAAGCCGCGGCGGATCAGCTCGGCGAAGAGGTCGGGATAGGTGGACACATCTCCGAGTCCGTCGGGAAGGGACCGTATTCCGTCGTAGTCGCCGCCGATGCCCACGTGCTCGGCGCCAATGAGGTTGCGGATATGCTCGATGTGGTCGGCAACCTGCTGTAGGGTGGCGCGGGGTGCGGGATTGGCCTCATTCCAGGCGAGCATCCCCTCCTGCACCTTGTCGGCCTGCTCGGGGTAGAGCGCCTGAAGGCGGGCCTGCTCAGCTGAGGCCGCCTGCTCATGGGCGTATAGGTCGCCGGAAACAAACGACGGCACGAAGGTGACCATGATGAGGCCGTTATTGGCCTTGAGCCGGTGCAGGATGCTGTCGGGGGCGTTGCGCGGATGGTCGGCAACCGCCCTGGCGGACGAGTGCGAGAAGATGACGGGGGCTTCGGTGACGTCGAGCGCGTGCGACATCACCATGGCGGAGACGTGCGAGAGGTCGACCATCATCCCCATCCAGTTCATTTCGCGCACGACCTCGCGGCCAAAGTCGGTCAGTCCGCCGTTTCTGGCCTCGTCGGTTCCCGAGTCGGCCCAGTCGAGGGTGCGCGAGTGCGTGAGCGTCATGTACCGTGCACCCAGGCTGTAGAACTGACGCAGGGCACCGAGCGAGTTACCGATCGAGTGGCCGCCCTCGATGCCGATCAGGCTAGCGATCTTGCCGTTGGCGAACTCACGCTCCACGTCGTCGGCCGTGAGGGCCAGCGCGAACTGGTCGGGGTACTTCGCGATGAGGCGGTACACGAAATCGATCTGCTCCATGGTCTGCAGCACACTGACCGGCTCAGGCTGGTTGGCCCCCACGAAGACCGACCAGAACTGACCGCCCACGCGACCGGCGCGCAGGCGCTCGATGTCGGTGTGCATCGGGCGCTGGGCCGCGCGCGTGTTCCAGAAGTCCATCGCCGACAGGCGGTAGCCTACGCGTCCGCGGTAGGCGATCGGCACGTCGTTATGCCCGTCTATCAGCGGAACCGACTCGAGGATGGCAACGGCCCGCTCGCGCTGCTCGGCCGTGGCCTGGGGTTGCGCGGTGGCGACAGATTGGAATGCGAACAGGACAACTACGACAAAAAGGGCTTTCATGGTGCTCTCATTAGGCAAGTAAAACCGGAAGATACACAAAGTACAAAAACCCCACCGTTGCTCTTGCTCTTGCTCTTGTTCTTGTTCTTGTTCTTGCTCTTGCTCTTGTTCTTGCTCCTGCCGTTGCTCTTGCTCAGCTCTTCCCGTTGCTCAGCTGCCGGGTGGCCATGGCGCCCGACAACTCCTTGGCTTCAAACTCGAACGATATGGTGTTGGTTTCGGCGTCATACCCTTTCCAATCCAGTTCAAGCTGCGAAACCATGAGCTCCATGATATAGTTGTCGGGAAATTTAAACAGGGATAGCTTGGGGCTCGATAGGGTCATTCGGATGCGGTCTCCATCACGATCGACAACCAGCGACTTGTTGTCGCAGCAGCCGACGAATCGCATTTCCTGCATGATTTCGTTCAACAACAATGCGAGGCTGAATGCCTGGTTCACATTCAGGACCATGCGCTGCGAATCATTGAAGGAAACCATGACCCTATTGTTCCTCTCAAAACCTCGCAGACACTCCGTAAAATCCACGTTCGTGAAGTCGCCGTGCTCGTATAAGGCTCGGTTGATGACCGAAACCGTGCGGATGCGTGTCATGTTCAGCTCGTTGAGCCTGCGGCAATCAGGGTCGGTCATTTGTTCCTCGCTAAGCTCAAGGAAGCCGATGATGATGGCGAGGTTATTGTTGACCCGGTGGTGAATTTCGCTGATCAGGAGTTCCTTCTCCCGCAAATTCGCCTCGATCTCATTCTTCTGCTTATAGACGACGGAACTGTCGAAAACGTAGACATGATAGCCGATATCGGTTCCGACCTTGCGTACCATCACGTCGTAGTGCTTGTCGTTGTACTCGACATGACGAAGCTCAACATCCGCTTCCCTGATTTCTTCAAATCCAAAATCTTGCAATATGACACTTATGAAGGGATGTTTTTCTTTCAGTATGCTCAGATTGGGGAAGTTCGCCTCAGCGGCTGCGTTGAAGTAGGTGAGGGTCCCGTCGGTCGCAAATGAAATGACTGGATAAGGATTGGTTTCCGGAAATTTGCGGTACCGTCGGTTGATCTCCTCGTAGCGATACATTTCGCGAGAGTAACGCAGTCGGCTCCGTGTGATGCGTTCTGCGAACACAGTGAGCGACACGGCCAAAAATGTCATGATACCGAAGAAGAAGTAGTGCAATGTGTCGTTGGCATCGAGCATGTTCGATATCAAGAGCATGACTTTTTCTTCGTACATGCGATCAAACTGCTGAATTTGTCGCTCGAACTCAGCCAAGGCCGTACGATCACTGACTCCACGTTGGTACCATTCGTAGATCTCTTGACCCAACGCACGCTGGTTTCGTAATAGTTCGGTGCTTTCATTCCACTTTTGCCGACCATAGTCAACCCCGACGAACAAGCTCACATACAACTGTACAATCGATGTGGACTCGTCGATGTCGGGCGAGTAGATTCCGATGTACCGATGCTGTTCGGGGGTCAGGGGGATATCTTTCTGGAACATCGATTGACCCATGGCCTCACGATAGTTGATGAGGTTAGTCAACCTTGTTTCCGAAGCACGGTAATGTTCTTCGTTTCCGGAGTAAATAAACTGGTTGATTTCTATGATCGCCTGTTTGCGTTCCAAATTGACAATGGTCATCTGCATTGCCCGCGGATACATCATCGACAACAGAGTCAGGCCCTGGTAGAGTGCTGTCAGAACACCAAGCAATCCCAACAAGAAAAGCACCAAATGGCGCAATATCGTCTTGTTGTATTTAGGTGGATGCGTTACAGGGGACCAAGGCATGCAGATCAGGGATTTTTTTGGCCAATAATGACGGGGCGCATATTGTACATCACGGGCACTTGAATAACGTGCACTACATAATACTGGCCACGCAGAGCATGAACAACGTGGCGAATATCATGAGGGAAACATAACGAGTAATTAGTTAGTCCTCCGTTTTACTAAACTCGTTATTTTTTAACTATCCGTGAAATTTTATTGCATTGTATCTCTTTTGCAGACCATGGACGAAACACTGATTGCATGGTCTGCGGCAGCGTGTGCAGGGTTGTTCGCCGACATCTCGCTACGCTTTCGTTACTTCGCTTTGCCCATGATGAGAATTTGAGCTCGCAATTACAAAGGCGGCTTTTTGAGGGGGAAAAGTTGGGGTTGGCATTGGCATGCGAGGTAAAATTACCTCAC
>CAYZWQ010000233.1:249-3597 GCA_964481355.1 uncultured Chitinophagales bacterium | reverse complement strand
CGGTAAGAAACCTTCTGGAATCAGCTGGGAACTCACTGCCGCATTATGCGGGAGAATTGCCGTTGGGAAATGACGGCTTTGGGCTCGGATTGCTCGGAATTACCGGCGACAGGCTCGTAGATGTGCAGACGTACGGCAACATCCGTTCCGAAACGCTCCGAACCGTGCGAGGCACTGTACAGGCCGACATACTGAAGGAGGACCAGGCACAGAACACATGCATCTTCAGCACTGAATTTGCGCTGCGAATGATGGGTGACGTCCAATCCTTTTTCACTGCCAACCAGGTACGCAACTATTATTCGGTGTCAATTTCGGGATACCACATTGCCGAAGCAGGGGCCAATCCGATAACTCAGGCGGCGTTCACACTTGCCAATGGGTTCACATTTGTGGAATACTACCTGTCTCGCGGCATGAACGTCGACGATTTTGCCCATAATTTGTCGTTTTTCTTCAGCAATGGGCTTGATCCCGAATACGCTGTTATCGGACGTGTTGCCAGGAGGATATGGTCAATCGCCATGAGGAATCGATACCGGGCAAACGATCGCTCACAGAAGCTGAAGTATCACATCCAGACCAGCGGACGCTCGCTGCACGCCCAGGAGATCCAGTTCAACGACATCCGTACGACGTTGCAGGCGTTGATGGCCATTTACGACAACTGTAACTCGTTGCATACAAATGCGTACGACGAGGCCATCACAACACCGACCGAAGAATCAGTACGCCGTGCATTGGCCATCCAGCTCATCATCAACAAAGAGCTTGGAATGTCGAAAAACGAGAACCCGCTGCAAGGATCATTCATCATTGAAGAGCTCACCGATTTGGTGGAGGAGGCCATTCTCGTCGAATTCGACCGGCTTACCGAACGGGGGGGTGTTCTTGGCGCGATGGAAACCATGTACCAGCGCGGCAAGATACAGGATGAAAGTCTCTACTACGAAACCCTGAAGCACGATGGGAGATTACCCATCATTGGCGTCAACACGTTCCTCGACAAGAAGGGTGAATCTGATCAGGACAAACCCCTTGAGTTGATCCGCAGCACAGAGGACGAAAAACGTCAGCAGATTCGGAACCTCGAGCTGTTTCAGGCCATCCATGCCGACAGAACCCAACCAGCCCTTGAAAGACTGGGTAAAGCTGCACATTCTGGAGGCAATGTCTTTGAGGAGCTCATGGATACGGTTAAAGTTGCCTCATTGGGACAAATATCGGCAGCGTTGTACCTCACCGGAGGCCAATACCGCAGAAACATGTAGATCTGTGGCGAGATACGAACATTCTTGCTATTCTTATTAAGATTTGATCCGAATAAGAACGCTCATTCTTCGTATATTGTTGTCTTAAACAACAATGGGGCGAACGGACAGCTGACATTGATCGTTACGTCTTGGAACTTACGTTTTAATTGATTCATAATGAGTGACACGGATTTTCTGAGCTCCTACGTTGGGCAGGAATACAAGTACGGATTCGTCACCGATATTGAGTATGACGAATTCCCGAGGGGATTAAGTGAGGACATCATCAGGGAGATATCGCGGCGCAAGGAAGAGCCTGAATTCATGCTCGAGTTTCGTCTCAAGGCCTATCGTCAGTGGCTCACGATGACAGAGCCCGAATGGCCTAACGTTACTTACCCTAAGATCGACTATCAGGACATCATCTATTACTCCGTTCCCAAGCAGAAGGAGAAATTGGACAGCCTCGACCAGGTTGACCCAAAGATCCTGGAGACGTACGAGAAGCTGGGCATTCCTCTTACGGAACAAAAGATGTTGGCAAACGTCGCCGTCGATGCTGTGTTCGACAGTATTTCGATCGCCACGACCTTCAAGAAGAAGCTGGCCGATGCAGGCGTCATCTTCTGCTCTATTTCGGAAGCCGTCAAGGAGCACCCTGAACTTGTGAAGCAGTATCTGGGATCGGTGGTTCCACCCGGCGACAATTACTTTGCCGCCCTGAATTCGGCCGTATTCAGCGACGGATCGTTTGTCTACGTTCCGAAGGGTGTCACTTCGCCTATGGAGCTGTCGACTTATTTCCGTATTAACAACGCCGAGTCCGGCCAGTTTGAGCGTACGCTCATTATCGCGGAAGAGAGCAGCTATGTAAGTTACCTCGAGGGGTGCACGGCGCCCATGTTCGACCGTAACCAGCTGCATGCGGCCGTCGTGGAGCTTGTGGCGCTCGACAATGCCGAAATCAAGTATTCCACCGTACAGAACTGGTATGCCGGCGACGAAAACGGAGTTGGCGGAATCTACAATTTTGTGACGAAGCGAGGGATATGCAAGGGTAACCACTCCAAGATATCGTGGACCCAGGTGGAGACAGGTTCATCCATCACATGGAAATATCCAAGTGTGATCCTCAAGGGCGACTACTCCATCGGAGAGTTCTATTCGGTTGCGCTCACAAACAACCGTATGCAGGCCGACACCGGCACGAAGATGATCCATTTGGGCAAGCACACCCGCAGTACCATCGTCTCGAAAGGAATTTCAGCAGGCAAGTCGAATAACAGCTATCGCGGCCTCGTACGAATCGGACCAAAGGCCGATTATGCACGCAACTATTCCGTGTGCGACTCCATGCTGATCGGCGACCGCTGTGGTGCGAACACGTTCCCGTACATCGAGTCGAAGAACAACACCTCAAGCATCGAGCATGAGGCAACCACTTCCAAGATTGGCGAAGACCAGATCTTTTACCTTCAGCAAAGGGGCCTCAGCGAGGAGGATGCCATTTCGATGATCATCAACGGTTTCTGCAAGGACGTATTCAGAGAACTCCCGCTCGAGTTTGCGGTTGAGGCACAGAAACTGTTGGGCATCAAACTCGAAGGCAGCGTCGGCTAAACAGAATATTAACCAACAAAAACTAGTATCATCGTGTTAGTAATCAAAAACTTACATGCCACCATCGAAGACAAACCGGTACTTCGCGGGTTAAACTTGGTGGTAAATGCGGGAGAGATTCACGCTATCATGGGTCCCAACGGATCAGGAAAGAGCACCCTTGCCAAGATCATAGCTGGTCACCCCGCCTACGAGGTCACTGAAGGGGAGATTCTTTACAACGGGGAAAACCTACTGGATCTTGAGCCCGAGGAGAGAGCCCAGAAGGGAGTCTTCATGGCTTTTCAGTATCCAGTCGAAATACCCGGCGTGACGAACATGAGCTTCCTTCGCCAAGCATTGAACTCTGTGAAAAAGGCGAACGGCGAAGAGGAGCTCGACCCGATCGAGTTCGACGATTTCGTACGCGAGAAAATGGCCTTGGTCGAAATGGGGGACGAACTGCTCAACCGCAGTGTCAACACGGGTTTCTCTG
>CAYZWQ010000233.1:0-239 GCA_964481355.1 uncultured Chitinophagales bacterium | reverse complement strand
ATGGCCGTGCTCCAGCCGAAGCTCTCGCTTCTCGACGAAACTGATTCCGGTCTCGACATCGACGCACTGCGGATCGTCGCCAAAGGCATCAATGAGCTCGCCAACGAGGACAACGCCGTGTTGATGGTGACGCACTACCAGCGCTTGCTCAACTACGTGGTACCCGACAAGGTGCACGTGTTGGTCGACGGTCGTATTGTGAAATCCGGCGGCAAGGAGCTTGCGCTGGAACTCGAAGA
>CAYZWQ010000232.1:0-3644 GCA_964481355.1 uncultured Chitinophagales bacterium | reverse complement strand
AAGAAAGGCGGCAATGCCGTCGATGCCGCCATCGCTGTCCAGTTCGCCCTGGCGGTGACCTTCCCGGCGGCAGGCAACATTGGGGGCGGCGGATTCATGGTGGTGCGCGAACCCGACGGATCGGTAGCCTCGCTCGATTTCCGGGAGATGGCACCGTCAGCTTCAACCGAAACCATGTACCTCGACGCAGACGGCAACGTGATCGACGACCTGAGCCTGAGCGGACACCTTGCCTCCGGTGTTCCGGGGTCTGTCGACGGAATGTACGCCGCATGGGAGCGATATGGAAGCCTCCCTTGGGCAGATCTGCTGGAACCGGCCGTTCGGTTGGCGCGGAATGGATTCGAACTGGGGTGGCAAGAGGCAAATTCCTTGAATCGCAACAGAGCACGTTTTGAAGCCTTCGCAGGGTCGGCACGTTCGTTCACCAAGTCCGATAGAAACCCCTGGGCGGAGGGCGACACCCTGGTTCAGGCAGATCTGGCCGCAACGCTTGAGCGAATCTCAAAACACGGACGAGACGGATTCTACACGGGCGAGACGGCAAGGCTCATCGTTGAAGAAATGCAACGCGGTGGCGGCGTGATCACCCTCGACGATCTCATGAACTATAAGTCGGTATGGCGCGAGCCCCTGCAATTCGACTTCAGTGGCTATAAACTCATTACGATGGGTCCGCCCAGCTCGGGAGGCGTTGCCATCGGACAAATACTCGGAATGATCGAACCCCACAATATTAAAGAGACGGGGTTCAACAGCGCTGCAAGCATCCATGTGATGGCCGAAGCGATGCGCAGGGCCTATGCGGACCGGGCTGAACATCTGGGCGACCCTGACTATTACCCGGTGCCCGTCGACGGGCTCCTTGACCCTGCCTACCTGAGCCAGCGAATGTCCACATTCACTCCCGAAAAGGCCACTCCAAGCAGCGAAGTGTCGCACGGGGCGCCCGCGCCCTACGAATCGGAGGAAACGACGCATTTCTCCATTGTGGATCCCAACGGCATGGCAGTGGCGATAACCACCACCCTGAATGGCGGATATGGGTCGTGGGTCACTGTCGAAGGTGCCGGCTTTTTGCTGAACAATGAAATGGACGATTTCAGCATCAAGCCGGGCACTCCGAACATGTACGGATTATTAGGTGGACGCGCCAATGCCATTGAACCAGGGAAACGGATGCTAAGCAGCATGACCCCCACCATTGTGGAGCAGAACGGCGAGCTTCGTATGGTGATTGGCACCCCCGGAGGATCCCAGATCATCACAACCGTGCTACAAAATTTTCTGAATATGGCTCTTCACGGGATGAACGCGCAGCAGGCTGTGGCAGCACCGCGGTTCCATCACCAATGGATGCCCGACCAAATCCTTGTCGACCCCTTCTCTCTAAGCAACGACACCCTTTCCAAACTGGAGCAACTGGGCCATAAGGTCGTGGTTCGCTCATCCTATTCAGGTCGGGCAGACAATATCTATGTGGATATTAACGGTAGACGTTGGGGTGGTGCCGATCCGAGGGGTGAGGACGCCGTTCGCGGCTTCTGATCTCGTTTCACGAAATGCAACCTTTTTTCGACTGCTCCGTATATCGGAGGGTCGTCGAATTAATGACACTGAAGAAGCACCCAAAATGAATCTGGTCTGATCTGACGCTACCCATTCTCTTTCCCTTCCCAGAACATGAATATCATCATAGACATCCTTGTCTTTGCCCTCGCCTTCTTAGTGGCATCCCGGCTCCTGCCAAACATCAAAATGGAAAGCGCCTGGGCGACCATTCCAGCCTCCATTATTTATCTGATCAGCTACAAAGTATTAAACTGGATACTCAGTACCATTCTTACCGTGGCCAGCTTGGGGCTTCTCTCCTTCTTGAGCTTTCTCTTGGTGCCGGTAGCTGCAATCCTTGCGTTTTGGTTGACGACGAAACTCGTGAACGGGTACGAGGTCGAGGATACGGGTTCCATCGTGTGGGGCACGATCATTGTGACGGTCGTGAGCAGCCTGGTGCGTCTGCTGCTCTGAAAGTGACATAGTTTCGGCGGGTACTCACGGGAAGTCTTTCGTATATTTTGGACTCCTAACTGACGGTGCAATTCTGTTTACAGCCCCACACAATTAATAATAACGACATGGTTCAGGGAAGCGACGCGATCCAATCGCTCGAATGGAAAGATGGTTTTCTTCGCATCATAGATCAAACCTACCTCCCCCAGCGAAAAGTGTTCACCGACCTGCGAGACGTTGGCCGTGTGTGGGAAGCCATACGGAAACTCCGGGTGCGTGGCGCCCCAGCCATTGGCATCGCGGCAGCATATGGGTTTTACCTCGGTGTGAAAGACCTTCCAGAGAAGGGTTTCCCAGCTTTTTGGCTGGAATCGGTTCGCATCGGCGAATACCTTGAATCGTCCAGGCCGACGGCAGTAAACCTGCATTGGGCCGTCGAACGAGTGAAGAACACCATCCACGCCCACAAGGATCGGCCCGTGTCCGAAATTAAGGGAATCATCCTTGACTTGGCGCGCACCATTCATGAGGAGGACCGGCGCATGTGTCGCCAAATCGGGCTCAATGGACTTGAACTGGTGCCCGACGGTGCAAAAATTCTGACCCATTGCAACACGGGCAGTCTTGCCACCGCACAATTTGGGACGGCCTTGTCGATGATTTACCACGCCCATGAGGCAGGCAAAGGCATCCATGTATGGGTTGACGAGACACGGCCGCTGCTTCAGGGTGCCAGACTCACCGCTTGGGAGCTTGACCGAGCCGGCATATCCATGAAGCTTATCACCGACTCCATGGCAGGGTGGCTTATGAAAAACGGAGAGGTGGACCTTGTGGTGGTGGGAGCCGACCGTATAGCGCGTAACGGCGACACGGCAAACAAGATCGGGACGTACAGCCTTGCCGTTCTTTGCAAAGCTCACGGCATTCCATTCTATGTGGCCGCACCAACGTCAACTTTCGATCCCGATGCGGCATCTGCTTCAGATATTCCCATCGAAGAACGCGAAGGCCGCGAAATCACCCACATAGGCGACCAGCAGATCGCACCCAGCGTTCAGACCTACAACCCAGCTTTCGACATCACGCCGGGCGAGTTGATAACGGCGTTCATCACGGAGAAAGGAATACTTCGGGACGGATGGACGAATGGGATTTGACCACGACGGCTTCGCCGTTCCTGAGCAGGATTGCCTGTGGCGACTCGTGGTGAACCCCAAATCGTTCGGCTATCAGATTTGACAGCGGCCTGTAGGCCAGCACGTCCACGATAAAAATCGGGAGCCGGTCGGTATCTAACGCCTCAAGCCTGCTTTTGGCTGCCCAGCAAATCCCACATCGGTTACTGTGCTTGTATATCAAGACATCGCTTTCGTTCGACATCAGCACAGCCTCATGGATGTCGTCGACAGACGTGATTGGGTGCCATTCTTGTGAGGACATGTCAGTCTCCCAAGCTTATACCCAGCTCGCGCGCCGTGAGTACGGTGTCGGAGTCGAGCGGTACTCACGTCATTTTCCCTGCGATGTCCTTGATGGGACCGCGTCCGATGGCGCCATCCTGTGTCATCACGATCTTTCCGAAATCTCCGTCGCCCACGGCCCGCACTGCGGCAGCCCCCAAGCGCAGGGAA
>CAYZWQ010000231.1:0-3684 GCA_964481355.1 uncultured Chitinophagales bacterium | reverse complement strand
GATCCAGCCGGTGCAGTTCCTCTTCAAGATCCTTGGCCTGGCGTGCCCGATTTGACTGGCGGTTCAGGCTGTTCACATTTTTGCGCACCTCGAGAAGGATATCTTCGATGCGCGTCATGTCGGCCTGCGTCTCGTCGAGCTTTTTGAATGTCTGCTTGCGCTTGTCCTTGTATTTGGTGACACCGGCGGCTTCCTCGAAAAGACGTCTGCGGTCGTGGTTTTTATCGCTGAGGATGTCTTCGACCATCTTGAGCTCGATCACCGAATAGGCGTTCGAACCCATGCCGGTGTCCATGAATAGCTCGACGATATCCTTCAAGCGGCAAGGCGTCTTGTTCAGCAGGTACTCGCTGTCTCCGTTGCGATACAGCCTGCGAGTGATGGTCACGTCGGTGTACTCGACGGGCAGAATACCCTTGTTGTTATGGATGGTGACCGATACTTCGGCCATACCCTGAGGCTTGCGGGACGCAGTGCCGTTGAAGATGACGTTGCTCATCGCTGCCGACCGCAACAATGTGGGCCTCTGCTCTCCAAGAACCCACCGCAAGGCATCCACGATGTTCGACTTGCCACAGCCGTTCGGTCCGACAATGGCCGTTATGCCGTCGTCGAATCGTATGCTGGTTTTCTGTGCAAAGCTTTTGAAGCCATGCAGGTCAAGTTCGGCAAGGTACATGGATTAGCGTTTCGGACCACACATATGCCAATGATCACGATCAGACGGTCGTGATCTCCTTTTCTTTGATATGTAGAAGCTCTTCGATCTTGGCTATTTCGCTGTCGGTCAGCTTTTGGATATTGTCTTCTGCCTCAAATCGGGCGTCCTCGGGTAGCGAGTCGTCCTTCTGCTTTTTCTTGATGTGATCGTTGGCATCGCGGCGTGCGTTTCGGATACCGATCCGCGCGCGTTCGGCCTGCTCACGCGCCACCTTGACCAACTCGAGACGGCGTTCCTCGGTGAGCATTGGGACTGGCACGCGGATGAGCACACCGTCATTTTGGGGATTGAAGCCCAAACCAGCCGACATGATGGCCTTCTCGATGGGTCCGATCATGGATTTATCCCAAGGCTGCACCGTCAACATGCGGGCTTCTGGCGCAGAAATGTTGGCGACCTGATTCAGTGGCATCACGGAACCATAGTATTCGACCTTCACGCCCTCGAGCATGGTGGGGTTGGCCTTGCCGGCGCGAATATGGCTGATTTCACGCTTGAAAAATTCGACGGCATGGTCCATGTCAACTGCCGCCTTGTCGTAAATCTCCTTAAACTCCGCTAACATAAGATTCAGTAGATTCTGTTTGATTCATGTTTTAGCTGAAGATACGAAAGATTGGGCATTGAACATCGAGCATCGAGCATCGAGCATTGAGCATTGAGCATTGAGCATTGAGCACCAATCTACACAACTAGGGATGAGATACGATAACGTTCCATCCATGCTCGATGCTCAATGATCAATGCCTTGCTCACTCCCAAAAGACGGTGGTGCCGACATCGTCGCCGTGGAGGACCCGACGAAGGGTGCCTGGGGCGTCCATGTCGAACACGATGATGGGTGTGCGGTTGTCGCGGCAAAGCGTGAATGCGGTAAGGTCCATCACGTTCAGGTTCTTGCGGATGATATCGTCGCCGGTGATGCGATCGAAACGAACCGCGTCGTTGTGTTTCTCGGGGTCTTTGTCGTACACACCGTCGACTCTGGTGCCCTTAAGAATGACGTCGGCCTCAATTTCGATGGCGCGCAGCGAGGCTGCGGTGTCGGTGGTGAAGTACGGATTGCCGGTTCCCGCACCGAAAATGACGACTCTACCCTTTTCTAGATGGCGCACTGCCCGGCGGCGGATGTAAGGTTCGGCGATCTGCTCCATGCGAATGGCGGAGACCAGGCGCGTCTGCACGTCCTTGCGCTCGAGGGCGTCCTGCAGCGCCATGCTGTTGATCATGGTAGCAAGCATTCCCATGTAGTCGGCCTGAACGCGGTCCATTCCGGCCGTCGCGCCTTTGACTCCCCTGAAGATGTTGCCGCCGCCAATAACGATGGCGACCTCAAATCCTTCGTTGTGGACATCCTTAATTTCGGAGGCATAACGCTCGAGGACGACCCCGTCGATGCCGTGACCCTGTTCTCCAAGTAGTGATTCACCGCTCAATTTGAGCAGAATGCGTTTATAAGAGCTTGACATGGTTGCAATATCGGAATTTTGGGCAAAAAAAAGGCTACTTGAATCAAGTAGCCTTTTAATTTGGTGCTGTCGAGACTTAGGCTGTTTCGCCGAGTTGGAGGCGCCAAAACGCCTTTACCGTTGGCTCGCCGGAGTTCTTCAGAAACTGTGCGATGGTCACGCTGTTGTCTTTGACAAATTTCTGTTCCAGTAGGACAGACTCCTCAAAGAAGCGGCGAAGCTTGCCTTGGGCCGCTTTCTCAGCGATTTCGGCGGGCTTGCCTTCGTTGATGAGCTGCTCTTTGGCAATTTCGAGCTCTTTCTGAAGGATGCTCGCGTCCACTTGGTCGCTTGTGACAGCAATGGGTCGCATGGCGGCGATTTGCATGGCCACGTCACGTCCGTTGTCGGCGCTGCTGAGCTTGCCGGCAAACTCTACGATCACGGCGAGCTGGTTGCCCGGGTGGATGTAGGTTACGAGCTGACCGTCGGTCTTGATGTTGTGGAGGGCGTTAACGGCAATTTTTTCGCCGATTTTACCAATGAGGTCGTCAAGGTATTTGCCGACAGTGATCCCTTTGTAGGGTTGATCTTTGAGGCTGTCGAGATCGGAGATGCTGTTGCCGAACACCATGTTGGCGAAGTCGTCGGCTGCCTGGAGGAACTCGTCGTTGCGAGCAACGAAGTCGGTCTCACAGTTCAGCGACACGGCCGCCACATGGGTGCCGTCGTCTGAGAGCTTGACCACGACGGTGCCTTGGTTGGCATCGCGGTCGGCACGCTTCTCGGATACTTTTTGTCCTTTTTTGCGCAAGATTTCAACTGCAAGATCAAAATCGCCGTTGGCCTCTGCCAAGGCTTTCTTGCAGTCCATCATGCCGGCGCCAGTTTGCTCGCGCAAGTTCTTGACGTCTGTTGCAGAGATGTTCATGATACGGACTCTAATTTTGGGATGGGGATTTACTCTTCGTCGGAAGCCGCTGAGTCGCCGGTGCGGCGATTGCGACGCGAACGCATCACCACTTTCTTCTCTTCGCCGGTTTCGCGCACCGAGGTGGTGGCTTCGGCAACGAGCTGCTCTTCCTGGATGGCCTCACGCTCGGCGAGCCCTTCGATGATGGCGTCGGCAAAGTTGCGGGCGATCAGTTCGATGGTCTTGGCCGCGTCGTCGTTGCAGGGGATGATGTGGTCTGGGATGTCGGGATCGCAATTGGTGTCGACGAGGGCGAAGATCGGGATGTTCAGCTTGATGGCTTCTTCCATCGCGATGCTTTCCTTCACGGTGTCGACCACAAAGATGGCGCCGGGCAGACGGTTCATGTTCGCGATGCCGGCCAATACGCGCTCAAGTTTCTCCTTCTCGCGATCGAGCATCAGGCGCTCTTTCTTGGTGATGTTGTCAAAGCTGCCGTCGCCCAGCATCTTTTCAATGCTCTGCATCTTCTTCACGCTCTTGCGGACCGTCTTGAAGTTGGTCAGCATGCCACCCAGCCAGCGCTCGGTGACATAAGGCAT
>CAYZWQ010000230.1:0-3708 GCA_964481355.1 uncultured Chitinophagales bacterium | reverse complement strand
CTCCGGGCAATATGATCTGCGGGTTCACGCTACCCATTTCGGCCAAGACCGGAATCGGTTCCTGCCGACGTCGGGCGATGTCGAGCAGGGCGTTTCCTGTGTGCAGGGAGCCGGTGAAGCCGACCGCCCGCGTGTATGGGTGGGCTACGAGTGACTGCGCGAGGGGGATGTCGCCGACGGCGTGTTGGAAGGTTCCGCTAGGGAAGCCCATTGTGCCCACAGCGCGGGAAATGGCTTCGGCGACCAAAGCCGAGGTATCGGGATGGGCGGGGTGGGCCTTTACGATGACGGGGCATCCTGCGGCGAGGGCACTGGCGGTGTCGCCTCCGGCGGTTGAAAAGGCAAGTGGGAAGTTCGATGCACCAAAAACCACAACGGGTCCAAGCGGAAAGAGCATCTTACGGATGTCGGGTTTGGGAACTGGGATGCGGTCGGCGATGGCCGTGTCGATGTGGGCATCGACCCATGAACCTTCGTCCAGCAAGTCGGCGAACATGCGCAGCTGTGCAATCGTGCGTCCACGCTCGCCGGAAATGCGTGCTACCGGCAGACGGCTCTCCCGTGAGGCGGTCTCGATAAGGTCGTCCCCGAGGTTTTCGATTTCATGTGCGATGGCACGCAGGAAGGTTGCCCGTTGGCGGCCAGTTGTCGATTTGTAAGTCGTAAATGCATCAATTGCAACCGACAAAAACGGTTCAGCTGAGCTGACATCAGGAAATGGCGGCATCATCATCACGACAACTTTGGTCTCGTGCGAACACCCTTACGGATGGTTGCAAGAATGTGTTCGCGTTCTTCACCGATGAGCGGCAATCTTGGCGGCCGCACATGTTCGGAGCCAAGTCCGACCTCCTGCTCCGCGAGTTTGATGTACTGCACCAATTTGGGGTGAATATCCAACTCAAGGAGCGGCATGAACCAGCGATATATAGCCAGTGCTTCATCAATCTTGACTGATTTAACCAGGTTGAACAGATGCACTGTCTCAGCCGGAAAGGCGCATACAAGGCCTGCAACGAGTCCGTCGGCTCCCAGCATCAGTTCCTCGACCGTAAGGGTGTCAACTCCGCACAGTATTTTATAGCGGTCACCGAATCGGTTGATGAGGCGTGTCACATTCGATACGTCCCGGGTCGATTCCTTGATCGCTTGTATATTGGGTATCTCAGCCAGTTGGTCGAACATGTCGAGCGTGACCTCGATGCGGTAATCAACCGGGTTATTGTAGATCATGATCGGCAGCGATGTAGAGGTGGCGATCGTCTTCAAGAATGTTACCGTCTCACGGTCGTCGGACTTGTACCGCATGGGTGGGAGGAGCATGAGCCCGTCGGCGCCCTGCTTTTCGGCTGCCTGTGCCTTTGCCACTGCATCTCGCGTGCTCCCCTCGGCGATGTTGAGGATGACGGGGATTTTGCCCGTGCACAGACTGCGGGTGGATCGCAGAAGCTCGGCCTTCTCCGACTCGGTGAGCACACTCGCTTCGCCGAGCGTGCCTCCCAACACGATTCCGGAAATGCCCGCATCGAGCTGTGCCGCAACGTTTTTTTCGAAAAGGGGCAAGTCGAGATCGTCGGATGCCGTAAATTTTGTGGTGATGGCGGGGTAGACCCCGGTCCATTGTACCATGGCTGAATCTTTGATGTATGGATTCGTGGAAGTTAGCATTTTGGTCGGCAATTGCAATCGTGATGCGTCAACATACGACCATCGCTCTCATGGAATTTTCCGGCGAAATGCAATACCTTGAACAATGCTGTTTAAAACCCTATTAGTGATCGGAATTGGTGGCATGTTCGGAAGCATGTCGCGTTATCTGTTATCTGAATATATCACGGAGCATTACCCAGGAGCATTCCCGTACGGCACGTTTACCGTGAATCTTGTCGGCTGTTTGCTTATCGGCGTGTTTTACGGTTTATCGGAGCGGCACGAGTGGCTCACTCCTGAATGGCGCGCATTTCTGACCGCAGGATTTTGTGGTGGATTCACAACCTTTTCGACCTTTGCGATTGAAAATCTGGCACTATTCGAGACATCGCGCTATTTGGTATTTGGAATTTACACGGCAGGGAGCGTAATGTTTGGAATCCTGGCCGTTTTGATGGGGATGGCACTGGCGAAGCTGCTGTGACACCCGATCATACACCGTTGTATGATACGGCAAGCATTGTGATGTCGTCAGATTGCGGGTAATCTCCAACATAATCCTCGATCTCTGTCAATAACACCTGAATTAATTCCCTTGGGTTTTTCTTGGCATTGGCCACCAGAATTGATTCGATCGCATCCTCGCTGAACATTTCTTCTTCCGATTTTTCAGCTTCACTCACACCATCGGTGTAGGCCACGATTTTGTCGCCGGCTTCGAGCATCAGATTCGATTCAGGGTATTCATAGCTGCCGAAAAATCCGAGTGGAATTCCGTCGGCAATATTGAATTTGATCACATCACCATTGCCCTTGACTAGAAATGGCTGGTTGTGTCCGGCATTGCAGTAGCTCAATTGGCCTGTTTCCAAATCGAGTATTCCCAAGAAAAAGGTGACGAACATGTTATTCGTCTTATTTGCCGTCAGTGATTTGTTCAATATGTTCACGATTTCGCCGGGCGATTGGACTTTGTCTGCAATTGTGCGCAGCAGGGTACGGGTCACTGCCATGAACAGTGAAGCCGGCACCCCTTTGCCCGAGACGTCGCCGATCGCAAAGCAGAATTTCGTCTTGTCGATGAGGAAGAAGTCGTACAAGTCGCCCCCCACTTCTCGAGCCGATTTCAGAAATGCATACAAATCAACCTGCGGCAAGTCGGGGTAGGGAGGAAACGTGCTGGGGATCATAGAGAGCTGGATGTCGCGTGCGATGCGCAACTCGCTTTCGATCTTCTCTTTGGCCGTGGTTGTTTCTCTCAGATGCTCCACATATTTGGTGAGTTCTTGCTGCATGTGGGAGAACGAGTTATGAAGTTCGAGCAGCTCATCTTTTGAGACGACTTTAGGCAATTTCCCTTCGAAATCTCCATCGGCGATGATGCGCGCCGATGTGGCGAACTCCGTGATCGGCGCGATAATCCTGTTTACGCCCTGGACGGTGAAAAGTGATAGCAATACCAAGCCCCCGATGGTGAGCACAACCAGCAGGGTCGTTATTTGGTGCAACGCGGCATACATCTCGCTGTCAGGATAGACAACCCCCAAAGACCAGTCGCTCGAAGGCAGCGGGGTGTAATAAATCCACATTCTCCCGTCATTGCTGATGCCATGTTCCCTGAAGCGGCTCACTCCTTGTTGCATCTCCAGGCCAATTTGCCAAAGATCGGGACTATCGCGTTCCAGAGCAATGCTGAACATGCTCTCGTTCATGACATAGTCCATGTTGGTGTGGGTAATAATCATCCCATTTCGCGACACAAGAAACGCATAACCGGTTTCAAAGATTTTCACACTGTTCACAATGTCACGAAGCCACTCAAGTGCCAAGTCGACGGTGACGATCCCGCTGAATACTCGCTCGCCATTGATGTTGGTGTAGAACGGAACGGAGTAGGTTGAGAACAGATTCTCGCCACCTCCTTCGTCGAAGTAAGGTTCGGACCAGTAGGGTTGAGCAATCGTCTTTGGAATTTGGTACCAATCCATGTAGAAATACTCGTAGTCATTTCCACCCAGATAGATGCGGTTCACCGATGCACCTTCTCGATACGCGTAC
>CAYZWQ010000229.1:0-3733 GCA_964481355.1 uncultured Chitinophagales bacterium | reverse complement strand
ACATTGCTAAGCAGTTGACGATCGGGAAGTACGACCTGGACATCCCAAAATTGAAATCGGTTGATGAGCTGTCACAGTTGAACAATAATTTCGCTGTTTTGAGTGAAACACTCCGTCTGTCGAAGGAGACAAACGACAATTTCAACACCTATCTTGAATCTGAGATCCGACGCAGGACCAAGGACCTGGAAGTGGCGAACGAAACGTTGAATCAGGCACAAATTGCCGCCGATTTGGCTCATTTTGAGTTGGACCGACAGATGAATGTGGTTTCATACTCGGATTCGGCCAAGTTGATGCTTGGGCTTGACAGCATCGAAGAAATGCATTTCGGAGCACTTCTCAACTTCGTGAGCCGCAAGGATGTGTCGAGCTTGATCGATTATCTCGGGGGCAGCTTCGAGGAGAACCCCAGCTTCAAGCGCGATATCCTGTTCAAGCGAACTGACGACAACTCAAAGACAATTGAGAGATGGATTTCAGTGACCATTAAACCCATTTACATCGAAGACGAGCACAATGGGTTTCGTGGAATTTTACAGGACATCACGGAACGAAAACTTCAGGAAGCCGAAATCTATCGCCTGTCGCTCGTTGCAAAAAACACAACAAATGCTGTTATCATCACCGATGTGAACCGCAATATCGTCTGGGTCAATGACAGTGCCGAGTTGATTACCGGATATTCGAAAGAGGAGATGATCGGCAACAGCCCAGCGATGTTCCAGTTCGAGAAAACCGACCCTGTAACGAGAGCCCGAATCCGCGAGAATCTGGATAAGAACATACCAATTCGTGCCGAAATTCTGAACCGGGGCAAATTAGGCAACGAATATTGGTTAGAGCTGAACATTGTGCCCCTTATGGGTGATGATTACGAAAAACTCGGATACATCGCCATCGAAACGGACATCACAGAACGCAAGAGCCGTGAAGACGAGATTGGGAAACTTCTCATTTTGAGCCAGCACCAAAATGAACGCCTGAAAAATTTTGCTCACATCATATCGCACAATATTCGGTCGCATTCCAGCAACTTTGCTATGCTGTTAGACATGCTGCTGATGGAAAGTCCTGAACTCGAATCCGACGAGAATATTGAACAGCTTGTGCAGGCCTCCAAAAATCTGGAAAAAACGATACAGCACCTGAACGATGTGGTTGCCATCAATACAACCATTATGGATGCCCTCGAGCCCGTGAATATATTTGATGTTGCCGAACGGGCAATATTGGATGTATCCGCATTGGCCAAGACAGCCAATGTCGAAATCCAGAACCACATAGACCGGGAAGCAAGCGTGTCTGGAATACCAGCATATGTCGAAAGCATAATCACCAATTTGATCACCAACGGCATCAAGTATCGCTCCAACAACAGAAAGTCCTATGTAAAGTTGAGTTCGGAGTCTGTCGATAATAAAATAATCATCTCCATCGAGGATAATGGACTGGGGATAGACCTTGAAACCCACGGCTCAAAACTGTTTGGGATGTACAAAACATTCCACAAACATGAAGATGCCAGGGGTATTGGTCTTTTCATCACCAAAAATCAGGTGGAATCGATGGGAGGCCAAATTCAAGTTGAGAGCCAAATAGATAAAGGGACAACCTTTCTAGTAACCTTGAATCATGGATAAGATGAGGTCAACCTGGCTCGTCGACGACGACCCCATTTTCGTATTTGCGTTGAGTAAAATGCTGAAGCGCTTGGATCTTTTTGCTGAGGTTTTTGTATTTGAAAATGGGAAAGCTGCCTTTGATGCGATTGAACAAGATCCAGACAGCTTGCCCGACATCATCTTTCTTGACTTGAATATGCCAATCATGGACGGTTGGCAATTCTTGGAAAAGATTGAAAATTCAAAAGTTGTTGACAGATTTGAAATACTGGTCCTAAGCTCCACGGTCGATCCAAGTGACATTGACCGCCTTGGAAAACACACGAAAATCAAATCATTCATGCCAAAGCCGGTTACTCTCGACAAGTTGCGGGCGGTTTTTGAAGCTTGACCTACCCAAGCGATCTGCGACAACTTGCACGGCTATTGGCTGATGAGATTTTTGGAGTCGATTTTTTGATTTCCTCCAAAACCAATTCAGCATGTCACTTCACCATCCGCTATTTTATTTTGTACGGAACAGCAATTAAGATCATGCTTTTCGGGTATGATTTGAAATGATTGGGAGTGATAATGAGTATCAATAAGCTGGCCATTTACAATCCATTTGATCGCAGCGTAGTCGCTGAAATTGACAAGAACACAGAAGTTGAGGCCGAGCAGGCACTTCAGTCGACTTATGACCTATTCATGGACCGGTCACTTTGGTTACCTGCTCACAGGCGGATCGCAATCCTCGAGAGGTCGGCGTCCATCATGGAACAGCGCATCGATGCGCTCACACACAGAGCCGCTCAAGAGGGTGGCAAACCTTGGGTCGACTCGAAGGTGGAAGTCTTGCGTGCCATCAACGGAGTGAAGCTGGCTGCGCAGGAGGCAGGGCGTATCGCCGGAGAGCAGATCCCAATGGGCGGCACTGCCGCTTCGGAGGGCAGACTTGCATTTACCACACGCGAACCGATAGGGGTGGTGATGGCGATTTCTGCCTTCAATCATCCGTTGAACTTGATTGTGCACCAGACGGCGACTGCCTTCGCGGCTGGTTGCCCCGTCGTAGTCAAACCGGCCTCCACAACACCAATGTCGTGTCTGGGGCTCGTCGACATCTACCGTGAGGCAGGGATGCCAGAAGGGTGGGTGCAACCCATCGTCTGCGACAATGATATCGCCGAGAAAATGGCAGTTGATAAGCGCGTAAATTACCTCTCATTCATTGGATCGGAACGCGTTGGATGGTACTTGAAGTCGAAGGTCGCCCCCGGCACGCGATGCGCGCTCGAGCACGGTGGAGCAGCACCCGTGATCGTCGAGCCCGACGCCGACCTCGCCGACATGATCCCGCTTCTGGTGAAAGGGGGCTTTTACCATGCCGGACAGGTTTGCGTATCGGTGCAGCGAGTGTTTGTACACGAATCCATCGCCCGCGCTGTTGCCGAATCTGTTGCCGCCCAAGCGTCGAAACTGAGGGTCGGAGATCCCCTTGATCCCGATACCGAAGTGGGGCCGCTCATCCTTCCCAAGGAGGTCGACCGCATCGAACAGTGGGTCACCGTGGCCCAGCATGCAGGTGCCGAAATCCTCACCGGCGGCCACCGGTTGTCTGACACCACCTACGCTCCCACCGTGCTATGGAATCCTCCCGACAGTGCCGATGTGTCCACCAAAGAAATCTTTGGTCCTGTGGTCTGCATCTACCCATACAGCGACCGCAATGATGCGATTCGGCGCGCCAACCAGCTCGACTACCATTTTCAGGCCGCCGTTTTCACCAAGCACCTCGATGTCGCCTTCGATACCGTTGCCAAGCTCAACGCAACCGCCGTGATTGTGAACGACCACACGGCATTCCGTGTCGACTGGATGCCGTTCGGTGGACGCGATGCCTCTGGAGAGGGGCTCGGTGGCATACCGTACTCCGTTCACGAGATGACGCGGACGAAACTGCTGGTGCTTCGAGGACTGAGGTTTGGGGATTGAGGATTGAAGTTAGGAATGATGCATAGGAGTGAGGCATCATGATTTTTACTATCTCTGCCGCTGCGATGTGTCACTACAACTGGAATCAATATTTTTTGTCATGAGGAAAATTGCTGCCCCACTATTGCTGC
>CAYZWQ010000228.1:0-3783 GCA_964481355.1 uncultured Chitinophagales bacterium | reverse complement strand
CTTGCGGTTTCCATCCTGTTTGAGATTTGCTACAGCTGTCTGAATTGATTTCGATGCTATCGCATTGAGTTCATCCGTCTCTTGATGTAGGCTGCTTAGTGTATCCAATGTTTTTGCATTTAGCTCTATGGCCATAAGCATTGCAAGATTCTCCTTTGTTTCGTTGAGTTCCTTATGGACTAACCTCATTTTGTGAATGAAGTCTAGTTTTGATTCGGATGAGCATGCTTCCGCATAGTTTAGTCCAGCTGAGGTTGCTGAGCGCACTAATTGTTTAATAAGATGTTGAATACCGTAGGTAGTTGATCGATTTTTTTCGAGTTTGAGCGATTCAATTCCCAACTGTCTTAGTCGACGCTGAAGTTCTTGTGGGTTCATGATTTAATTGGACTTGGTTAATTGGTATACTTAAGAGATACACACCAAACCAATTCCTTACATCCATCTGAAAAAAAACTCGATTTCCGATGCCAAATGTCCAATGTCCAATGTCCAATGATACGCCCATATGCACCATATTTTAGTATTACTTAAGGGTTTCCTGATGGGTTCGGCGGACGTCGTTCCGGGGGTGAGCGGCGGCACCATGGCCTTGATCACGGGCATCTACACCAAGCTCATCGACGCCATCAAGAGCGTGGACGGAACCGCGGTCTCGCTGCTGCTGCGTTTCAGGCTGAAGGATTTTTTCGCCCACGTCCATTGGCAGTTTCTTGGCACGCTCTTCACAGGCATCATCCTTGCGGTGTTGTTCTTCACGCGCGTCGTGCCCCTCCCTTTGCTTATCTTCACCCACCCTGAGCCCATTTACGGGCTGTTCTTCGGGCTCATCGTAGGGTCCATCGTGCTTTTGTTGATGGACATCCGTCCTGTCGGATACTGGAAGCTTGTGTATCTCGCCATCGGCACACTGATCGGATACTGGGTCGTGAACCTCGTTCCCACCAACACTCCCGACGCCCTCTGGTTCATCTTCCTGAGCGGATGCGTCGCCATATCGGCCATGATTCTGCCCGGGATAAGCGGCTCCTTCATCCTGCTCATCCTCGGAAAGTATGCCCACATCTTTGGTCAATTCGCCGAACTCGGCGGACCCAACAACGCCGAGGCCGTCAAGATCTTGGCCGTGTTTGCCATGGGGCTGGTTGTGGGACTGGCCGCCTTCAGCCGATTCCTGTCGTGGCTGCTGCACCGCCACGCCATTGCGACCCTGTGCGTGCTCATCGGATTTCTGGTCGGGTCGCTGTCGGTCATCTGGCCCTGGCAAGTTCGGAGCTATGAGACGCTTACCGAGCAGATCACCGTTGCTGCCGACGACCCCCGGCTTTCGGAGCTGGTGACCGACGGTGTCGAGCCGCATCTGCCCGAGTACTACATCGCCGCCGACTTGGATGCACAGCCGCCCACCATCATCCGCGTGCGCAAGGAACTGATCCACTCCGAGCCCATCATGCCGGGGCGCGACAACAACATCGGCTTACCCTTGGTGGCGATGGTACTCGGATGTGCCGTCGTGATCGGCATCGGACAGCTTGCAAAGAAAAGCAGACAGCAAACATCGAACATTGGGCATTGAGCATTGGGCATTGGGCATTGATAGATGTCTCCGGCATAGGTCCCTCCAGGATGACAGCTGCTACAGTAGGAGAACAGACACCTACGGCGTAACATCTCGCGTCTCGCTTCTCGTCTCTCGCTTCTCTCGTCTCGTTACTTGTTCTTGCTCTTGTTCTTGCTCTTGTGTAGCTTGCTGTTAGGATAACTTCTAACATGGAGGCCAAGATGGTACGCTTTAATAAAATATTAGTCCCGACCGACTTCAGCGACGGGTCGAAAACGGCTTATACCTTTGCAAACGAGCTGGCCGCAAAATTCGGTGGGAAGATCGATCTGATCCATGTCATTCCGACCATGAAGTACCTGAGCGAAAGCATCAGCAAGCTGGGCTTGCCGTTCGACATGGACAAGGATGTGTACCCGAAGCTGATCGACCAAAGCCGAGGTTACATTGAGGATGACCTCACGAATTACATCGATGAAAAGTTCGTGGGCAAGGCCGTGGTCAAGATCGACATGAAGGCTTTCGATGTGATTACAGAAACGGCTGCATCCGGCAACTACGACATCATTGTGATGGGGACGCACGGAGCAAGCGCCAACCAGCTCATCAAGGGCAATGTGACCGAGAAAGTGATACGCTATTCGAAGGTGCCCGTGCTATGTGTTCCTGAGAGCGTTCCCACCAAAAAAGTGAGCAAGGTTCTGGTTCCGATCGACTTTTCGGCCAACAGCTGGAAGGCCATGCCCATCGCGGCATCGTTTGCCGCATCCATCGGCGGCGAGCTGACGCTCATGCACGTGAAGGAACTCTATGGCAGCGAGGGAGAAATGCCTCCCCATACATCCGACCGCGACGAATCGCTCATCCTCCGCGACAATCTTCTCACCCGCTTCGGTGAGTACGCCTTAGGCAACGACGATTTCGACTTTGAGCTCAAGTCGCTCGGCGACCACGAATACGACATCCTGATTACCGAAGTCGAAGGCCAGAAGGTTGAGGTCAAGGTGCACACCGTGATCCGAAAAGGCGTGTCGGCACACTACGAAATCACCGACTATGCCAATGAGAATGCCGACATCTTGGTGATGACCACACACGGACGCAGCGGCCTGAAGCAGATCTTCCTGGGGTCAACCACCGAGAAAGTGGCCCGCTACTCGAAAATCCCGGTCATCACCATACGTCCCGATCTTGGGTGAGCCTGTCAGGACGCGCCGCGCTGCAGGAACCGCTCGGTGAAGAAGGAGTCGGAAATGGGGTCGAACGAACGATCATCCCACCGCAGGATGGTCTGCGAACCTTTGTGGACGTCTTTCATGGTCATCGTGTTCGAGCGCCACACTCCGGGCTTCGCCTCGATGAAGTCGCCGGTGGTGAGCTCACGTATCGGCTTGCCTGCCTTGTCGTAAAATGTGCTTGAAAGCAGCAGCAGACGGCTGGTGTCCACCGTATGGACGGCGTAGGCATAACTGAAGTCCGTTCCCGATTTTGGCGTGGCACGTACGACCATGCGGCTGCCCTGCTCGCTGATGGTCTCATAGTCGAAGTCGTCGTGGTTCACGTCTCCGAGGTCCTCGAACGTGAAATCGGAGCCGAGGAACTTGTCGCCGCGGTTATTGGACGATATCGTCTGCACGCGGCGGGTGGCTGGCAGGTAGAGCTTCTGGGACGTCCCCGAGGGATCGCTCAGGCTAAGCAGACCCGTTCCGCGAACGTCGGCGGGCGAGTCGAACTGGATCATAAGCCGTGACCGCTCGTTGGTCGAGAAGCTCCAGATGTTGAGGCTGCGCTCACGGGTGCGTCCGTTCGCGTTCTGCATCACCATGGTGAGCTGGCTGCGTTCGTAGGGGAGTCGGTCGCGCTGTTCCCGGATGCGCTCGAGCACGTCGCCGCCTCGGTTCGATGACTGGGCGATTGCCGATCCGGTTATGGCGACCAGAAGGATGATGGGAATCGAAAGAAATTTAAACATGCAAGATTGAACATATTGTCGTGGCGTTTAGTTTCATCTCTCGCGTCTTACAACATGTGCCTGCGTAGTCGGGATGCCAGCTGTTGAATAAAAGGTGGGGAGGTGCTGTGCTCCCCTGTGACCGTTCGTGATTGGTAATGATTGTTGATCTCCTTTGAATAAGCTTCTCTTGTATTAGGATATTGCTGAGGCATTTGTAGTGCAGCAAATACAAGGTTGTTCGACTGACTCCTCGCCTTCGGCTCGGAGA
>CAYZWQ010000227.1:0-3808 GCA_964481355.1 uncultured Chitinophagales bacterium | reverse complement strand
CCTGACCCACCGTGTGGATGACTACGCTACCTTCAAGCAGGTGCTCGACGAGAAGGGTGGATTCATCTACGCCCACTGGGACGGCACCTCCGAAACGGAAACGCTGATCAAAGAGGAGACCAAGGCAACCATCCGCTGCATTCCGCTCTTCGAAGACACCGAGACCGGCACCTGCATGGTAACGGGCAAACCGTCGGCCCGCCGGGTCCTCTTTGCCCGCGCCTACTAGGATATTCTGTGGTCCGATATACGCCATCGTACCAAGATCTGTTGCTCGGAGCCGAGCAGAGTAGGGAGATTGATGCACTGGCGATTGATGGAATCGACACAACCTCCCTCTCCCGTGGCCATCGAGCATCGAACATCGAGCATCGAGCATCGAGCATTGATCCCCCTGTTGCCCTCGATGCCTCTGTTGCCCCTGATACCCGATCCCCGATCCCCGATCACCGATCCCTGACCCTGATGGAATCCGCCGGCCGCGGAGCAGCCCGATGGATCCTCTCCCGCCCGCATTGGCCCGGCGGCCGAAGGAGCTTGATCGTCTGCGGCAAAGGCAACAACGGGGGCGACGGACTGGTCGTGGCCCGACACCTCGCACTCGAGGGCTGGCAAGTGGACGTCCTTCTCACATCCGAAGCCTCGCAACTCTCGCAGGATGCCTCCCACAATTTGAAGCGGCTGCGTGACCTGCAGGCACCCGGGGTTTCGATCCACGAGCAGGCTGCCCCGCAGGCCATCACCCGCTTGGCCACGCTCCGGCCGCTCATCGTCGACGCCCTGCTCGGTACAGGGGTGAACGGACCGGTGACTGGCTTGTATGCCGATATCATCGAGGCCATGGCAACCAGTGAGTGTCCGGTCGTGGCGATGGACCTCCCCTCCGGGCTCAACGCCGACACGGGGTTGATGCAGGGTCCGCCATTAACCTGCGTGGCCACGGTGAACTTCGGCACCCGGAAGCGCGGATGCTATTTCGGCGACGGACCCGACCTTTGCGGCGAGGTGGTTTTCGTGGACCTCGGCTTTTCGGAGGCCGTTGTCGAGCAAGTGCTTGCCGAAAGCCAACCCGATGCGCATCGTGAATACCTGATCTTGCCAGAGCGTCTGCAGGTGGAGCATCCCAAGCGATCCTACAAGTACGACGGGTGCTCCGTGGTGGTGGTCGGCGGGGCAACCGGCATGGTGGGTGCGCCGATCATGGCGGCCAAAGCCGCCTGGAGCCTAGGTTTGGGTGATGTGCGCTGCGTCTTCCCGAAGGCGTTGGCTGAGGCTTTTCACGTGCATGTGCCCTATCTGGCCAACGTGCCGGTGGGTGAGGCGGACGACGATCATTTCGTGCCGTCGATGCTGGATGCAGTCTTTGAGGTCCTCAGCCGCCGCGACAGCGTCCTCCTCCTCGGGCCTGGTCTCGGCCGCCATCCCGAGTCGTTGTCCTTCGCCTCCCTCCTCCTCCAGTCATGGCGCGGCCCGACCCTTGTCGACGCCGATGCCCTCCTCTGCCTCACTCCTCCCTCCTCTCCTACGTCCTACGACTTACGTCCTACGTCCTACGTCTTACGTCCTACGTCCTTCCTACTCACCCCACACGGCGGCGAATTGCGCGCCTTAGTTCCCGACGTCGACGATCGCCTCGCCTCTGCCGAGCAGGTCTCTCATAAATTCGGCGCCACTGTCCTGGCAAAAGGCTTCCCATCTGTGACCCAAGCCCCCGACGGAACCCGATTCATCACCGGTTACGACACCCGCGTCTTCAACAAAGTCGGTTACGGCGACGTCCTTGCCGGACTCACAGCCGGTTACATGGCCCTTGGCGGCGACGCTGCCACTAGCGCGGTCGCAGCACAGATCGAGAGCCACAAGAGATATCATGCTGCAATTGAAGGTGGCTCCAGCCCCGATCCATGGGATATCAGTGACATGGATACAAGGTTGCTCAGCTGACTCCTCGGCTTTGACATGGGATGACAATATTGGCTCGCACTATCACATTTGCATAGCATGATGAAAAACAAGGTTGCTCGACTGACTCCTCGGCTTCGCCTCGGAGATAGGCTCGCAATGACATCTATAGCTTTCTATAGGGTCTAAATGGTGGCGGCGCTTTGCGCCGCCACCATTTAGAATCCCCACCAGGCGCCGTTGTCATCGCGAGCACATCATTGAGGCCGTAGGCCGAAATGTCAGTCGAGCGACCTTGACTATGCAACTTCCCGAAATGTCATCATTGTCATCCTGAGCTGACACACCGAAACGAAGTGAGGTGTCGGCGAAGGACCTTCTTTTAATCTACGTTTCACATTCGTCATCCTGAACTGACACACCGAAACGAAGTGAGGTGTCGGTGAAGGACCTTCTTTTCATACCGAAGAGACCCCTTTTCGTAGACTTCTTCCGTATATTTCCCCCCATGATCCGATCCCTCCTCATCCGCTACTCCACCGCAATGCTCGTGCTCGCCTCCCTGGTGATCATCTATGGCACGCTGTTCCCCGCCGAGATGATCGTAAAATCCGAGCTGTGGAGCTTCGACAAGGTGATTCACATGATTGGCTTCGGTGGACTAACCGCCCTGATCTGGCTACACTTGAAGCGGACAGGAAGCACCGGACGCCCACTCGACATCTGGGCCCTTTTTTGGGGCATCGGTGCCGGAGCCCTCATCGAACTGCTGCAATATCTGCTTCCCGTAAACAGGTCGGCCGAATGGGGCGACTTATTCGCAGATGCCTCAGGAAGTGTCCTAGCTGTGTTGATCCTCAAGCTGCTTCGATTCGACAAGAGTCAATGAAACAAAAAAGGACCAGTGGCAACCACCGGTCCTTCAATTACGATCGACAAAAGCCCTGTTAGAGCTGGGCGTCGATTGCCTTCTTCAGGTAGCTCTTAGGCACGGCACCGACGATCTGGTCGACCACATGGCCTCCCTTGAACACCAACAGCGACGGAATCGAACGAATGCCGTACTGCATGGAAACCTGAGGATTCGTGTCGACATCCACTTTGCCAATCTTCACGATGCCTTCATACTCGCCGGCAAGCTCCTCTACCACTGGGCCGACCATACGGCATGGACCACACCACTCGGCCCAAAAATCGACAAGTACAGGTTTGTCTGACTTTAAGACCTCTGCGTCAAAGTTTGCGTCGGTGAAAGGGATTGCTTTTGCCATAAATAAATTCCTGAATTGAGATGGTTTGTTTTCTTGTAGACAAAGATACAGAAGTTCTACGTTGGATAAAAATATTTGTTGCAACAACTATTGTTATAACTCTATTTTCTCGAATCCGACCTTGTCCGCACCAACGATCGCGCGCAGGTCGCGCACCAGTTTTTCGGCCGGATCGATCGTGAAATTACGCGCCCGCATTTTGAGGCGAGGGTTGTTCGGACTGATCACATCGAAGGCAACGGGGGTCTTTCCGCGGTTATTCTCGAACAGGTCGGCAATGTTGCGCAAGTCGTCGTTCGACAGCTCCTCGGTGTAAAGCTTGAGACGCAGCTGAATTTTTGTCTGATTCTTCTCTCTCAAGTTTTCGATGCGGTCGATGCTGTTGGCGATAATTTTCGGTACGCCAGATCGGGTGTCGACGGATCCCTCGATCACGACCAACGTGTCGGGCATGATGAGGTTCATGTACTGGTCGAAGGTATTTGAGAATGCAATGATTTCGACCGTACCATACTCATCTTCAAGTGTGAAGAAGGCAAAAGGACGCCCCTTCTTGTCGGTCACCCGTTTCATGGAACTGATAATACCGGCCACCGTCGTGAACGCTCGGTCGTTGAGCGTTCCCAAGCTCTCCG
>CAYZWQ010000226.1:0-3811 GCA_964481355.1 uncultured Chitinophagales bacterium | reverse complement strand
CAACGACCTGAGACGGTCGGCGAAATGCCTGCTTGCGCTGATTTCGAGCACGAGCTTCTTCTTATGGAACGGCAGGCTGCGTTGGCGTGCCCTCGATTCGACGAAGAGCAACGTGATGGCCTGCCTGTTCAGCCCATCAAGAATCTTGATCGAAAGCTGGTTGGGATAAATGAGCAAATAATTGGGTTCGACAGACATGCAATGGCCACCTTGATGGCATAATTGGACATTATTGCGAAGCTTGGGGTCATGTATGAAAACTTATTTGTGAAAATGCGTTCCCATTTGGATATTAAAGCGCCCATTACTACGTTTGTAGTACTTATGTAATCACCAAATTCCCTTTATTCTGCCATGAGAAAAGCTTTGACTCCGCTGGGCGAAACCGAAATGGAAGTGCTCCACCATGTATGGGAGCTTCAAAATGCCTCGGTGGCCGAGGTTCACGACCGTATCAGAGAGACTAGAAAAGTGGCCTACACGACCATCATGACCGTGATGAAGAACCTCGCCAACAAAGGATACCTCGCCTACGACAAAGAGGGTCTCACCTACGTCTATTACCCCGCACGACAGCCTGAGGAGGTTCAGCATGCGCTTGTGTCGGGTTTGCTTCAGAAAGTGTTCAAGGGATCTGCCCCTGCCCTGATTCAGACGCTGGTCAAGAACGAGGATCTGTCCGACAAGGACAAAAAGGACATCATCGGGATGATCGACTCCATGTAGCAGGTCATGATCGACCAAGGTCTACATATCCTGGAACGGTTCGGATACCATGCCATCGCATGGTTCTGGCTCCCCATGCTGTTGTGGACCATCTGCCTCCTGATGATCTACCCCATCCTGAAGCTATTCGACAATCTGCATCCGAACTATCAGTATCACAGCAGACTCGCCCTGTTCTATGCGTTGCCCGCCGGGATACTGCTGTTCCTGATCCCATTCCATACCTTCATCGTCGAAGGAGAGGCGCCGCTCATCGAGGCCGCCATGACGCGCACCCTGTATTTCAACAACGATTTCATGGTCGCGGCCAGCCAAACACCGGGGAGCTGGTACCAGGTCATCTGCACACTCGTGGGTGCGGTGAGCATTGCACTGATCGTGAACGCCATTTCGCGTTTCACACAGCTTGCGATGGCGTACCGGGACCTACGCATGGTGATGAGGCATTCCCATCACGAAGATTCAAACGCCCTCACGAAGCTCCTGCATGAGATCGCCGAGTCGATGGGAATTCGCCGCCTTCCGAAGCTGTATGTGACCAACCAGGTGCTTGTACCCCTCACCTTCGGATTTTACAGGCCCGTAGTCGTGATACCCGAACACATCCTCGACGACAGATCCAATCTCCATCCGGTATTTCTTCACGAGCTCATACACATACAACGTTGGGACTATCTGCTCACCTGGGCCGAGCAGATTTTGCTCCGCATCGGGTATGTGAACCCGGCGATGCGCCTGCTGTGCTCCGAAATCGACGACTATCGTGAGCAAAGCTGCGACGCGGCCGTGTTGGCCAACAGCCACATTTCGAAATACAGCTATGCCAGCATGCTGTTCAGCATGTCGCAGTATCGCGAAACGAACTATGGCATGGATCTCCGGCTCGCCCGTAATGCCAGTGGACAGCTAAGGCGCAGAATTGCAGCCATCAAGAAAATGTCGCTGACGCGCCTGTACGAGAATCATCGATTCCTGATCAGCAAAATGGTGTCGCTCGTGCTGCTGGTCGCCGTGAGTGGGACGCTGGCCGGGGCCTACCACATGAATTTCAACGAGGATTTCAATCCTGCCACACGGACGGCAAAGTACAAGGTCTATGATTTGATGCCATCCTTCCTGGGCTTTGAATCGAATTCCGAAACCGCATCGACCTATCCGAGCATGGCCATGCTGTCGGGCACACAGGGATTGGTGATGCTCGACCTGCGCATCGACCCGGACGGGAAGGTGAGCAGGATCAAAGTGTTGCGCGACCCGGGTTCCGGTCTGGGCACCTTCGCGCGCAAGCAAGTCGAGCGTGCCCGGTTCACTCCTGCCATCGACGGGGGTGTCAGGGTTGAATCGAACGTGGTCTTCCCGGTCCTATTTGACCTCGGCGACGGCCAGGCATCCGTCAATTACGGCGTCAGCGTGCGTAAAACACCCGAAATGGAACCTGAAGTCCCTGAAATGGTCATCCTGACGCAGGAGCCCGATCTCACGGTACCCGCACCCACGCAAGCTATGGAACAACCTGGCATGCTCGGCAGCACCTTCGACCCCGAAGGTGAGCCAGAAGTCTTTTTGGTTGTCGAACGTGAGCCACAGCTGATCGGCGGACTCGAGGGCCTACAACGCAGTGTCCGCTACCCTGAAATAGCACGCAGGGTCGGCATTCAGGGACGTGTATTTGTCCAGTTCGTGGTGAACGAGCGCGGCGAAGTTGAAAATCCCGTCATCACACGGGGCATTGGCGGCGGATGTGACGAAGCTGCACTCGAGGCGGTAAAAATGGCCCAATTCTCACCGGGAACACAGAGAGGCAGACCCGTGAAGGTGCAGTATTCACTTCCGGTCACCTTTAAGCTTGCAGATTGATTCTCGATTGCGATTTGTGTAACCTTTCGGTTGAAAAAGCGTAGGTTGTAAGAAGCTATCAATCAATCCAAATTGTTATGGGACGCCGCTTGGCCAAGTCGACCGATCAAAAGATGCTCTTTGGAGTATGTGGTGGCATCGCAGAGTATTTCGGGCTCGATGCGACACTCATCCGCCTCATATTTGTCTTTTTGACCATCATCGCCGTCGGTTCACCTATCTTGGTTTACATTATTTTGGCTTTTCTTATGCCCAACCGCTGAGGTTTAAGGGTATTGATTATCTTCCCTTTTTCGCAACCTCCGAAAAAAAGGGCTTTTATGCGTGTTGGAATTGTCGGTGAACCAGATCGCTGCAAAGCGTGGGAAGACCTCTTGGTCAGCTCAAGCATCGTAACGGAAGTTTCGTTGTCGCGCATCGTCGCGGCCCAGAAAGGTGTCGACACCGTGGTACTTCTCGAAGAGGGCGTCAACCGCTTCGATGCCGCACTGGAGGCCATACGGATGGGATGCCACTTGTTTGTGGTTTCGAAGCTGCCCGTGCACCGAAGGGATGCCGAGCTGCTGTACCACTCGTCGGAGGAGGCCGGTGTTATCGTTCAGTTCGCGCACTGGGCCACGTTTTCTTCGGCGTCGCAATGGATGCTGAACACCGTGAAAAAGCCCGACTTCATCCATATCCAGCGCGAAATGTCACAAGCCCAATTTGAGAGCTCGAGCCAAGGGTTCGGCCACTTCCTCATCGAGGACCTTGCGATGGCACTAAAGTGGGCCGATTCGAATGTGCACCGCATTGAGGCAAACGCATCCAGGATCAAGGGTGTCCTAGCTGGCGCGCATTTACTGGTCCGTTTCGACAACGGCAGCACGGCCGTGATCTACCAGCAAGTCACAAACACCGACTCGAGGCACATCCGGTATGCGTCCAACAGCCAGCACATCGTTCAGTGCAACGTTCCCGAACAGTCGGTGCGTCATGGGCAACTGGGACCGAACGGTCTTTTCTTCGACAAGCGCTTCTATGAGCACACAGATGCGGCTAACATGGCCGTAAGCCTGTTCCTGAAGTCGATACAGCTTCGCAAGCCGGCCGCCTACAATGCACTGGATGCCATAAAGCTGGTTTACGCATTGGAATTGGTCGAGGAGCGGTTGGGATTGATTCAATAGCTTTGTCTGTTATCGCCATATAAACTACCTTTACGGCCTTAAACCATCATTCATCACCA
>CAYZWQ010000225.1:0-3818 GCA_964481355.1 uncultured Chitinophagales bacterium | reverse complement strand
AAGGTGGACGTACCGTAGGCGCCGGTGTGGTAGCTAAGATTCTTCAATAATTAACGGAATTGGCTTGTCCGTAAGAAAAGCCGTACGGGTGTAGCTCAATTGGCAGAGTAGTGGTCTCCAAAACCATTGGTTGGGGGTTCGAGTCCCTCCACCCGTGCAATTATCCCTGAATCGTCAGAATCAAATCCATGGAACGTATCAGAGCATTTTTTGACGGTGTAAACCGTGAGATGAAGAAGGTAACCTGGCCTACTCAGAAGGAGTTGGTCGACAACACCATTGTTGTCGTTGTCTTCTCCATCATCCTATCTCTGTTCATCTTTGGAGTTGACCAAGTGTACAGTACCGTACTCGAGGTGATTTATCAATGACCGCCGATTACTCGAAAAATTGGTACGTAGTTCGCTGCTTTTCCGGGCATGAGAAGAAAGTGAAGGAATTCTTGGAGAAGGAGATCGCCGAGAAGGGTCTTGAAGACCGCATCACCGACCTCCTGATCCCGACGGAAACGGTGATAGAGATACGCTCCGGCAAGAAGCGTACCCGGGAGAAGAATTTCTTCCCAGGGTACATGCTTGTCGAGGCCATCTACGACGACATGGTCAACCAAGTCATCAGCAACGCACCCTCCGTCATAGGCTTCCTGAAGACAGACAGCACCAGCAAGGCCCCGACACCGCTGCGTCCCGAAGAGGTTAACCGCATCCTCGGACGCGTCAGCCACAACAGGGAGCTTGTAGCTGCCGGCGGCATGGTGGAGATTCCGTTCAAACAGGGCGATCTCATCAAGGTTGTCGACGGACCCTTCAAGGATTTTGACGGAACGGTTGAGGAAGTTTACCCAGACAAAATGAAGCTTCGTGTGCTGGTAAGTATCTTCGGCCGAAAAACTCCGGTAGAAGTCGACGTGAACCAAGTAGAACCTGAAGCATAATTTAACCCGAGAAATCGGTACCACTAGCGACCCTTTGATTTGATCATCGTATTATGGCCAAGAAAGTAGAAAAGATCATCAAGCTCCAGATAGTAGCCGGACAGGCTACCCCAGCTCCCCCTGTCGGACCCGCTTTGGGCCAGGCCGGCGTGAACATCATGGAATTCTGCAAGGCTTTCAACGCACGTACCCAGGACAAGACCGGAACCATCACACCGGTCGTGATCACCGTCTACGCTGATAAATCATTCACGTTCCAGACCAAGACCCCTCCGGCACCGGTGCTTCTCAAGAAGGTCGCCAACGTCAAGTCGGGTTCGGCTGAACCAAACCGTGTAAAGGTCGCAACCGTCACAATGGCGCAGTGCGAGGAGATCGCCAAGGAAAAAATGGAAGATCTCAACGCATTCGACTTGGAAGCAGCAACGCGCATGATCGCGGGCACCGCCCGCAGCATGGGTATCCGTGTAGAAGGCTAAGCGTACAATCGTAGAGGAAATCATGGCAAAAAAAGGCAAAAAATATAACTCAGCTCTCGCACTGATCGTGCCTGACAAAGAATACACGCTCGAAGAGGCTTGTGAGCTGATCAAGAAGACATCGACGACCAAATTCGATGCTTCGGTAGACGTCGACGTGCGCTTGGGCGTGGATCCCCGTCACGCAGACCAGATGGTCCGTGGAACGGTGTCGCTCCCGCATGGCACAGGCAAGACCGTGCGTGTTCTGGCCTTGGTGAATCCATCCAAGCAGGACGAAGCCCGCGAGGCAGGTGCCGATCACGTGGGTCTTGACGACTACATGGAAAAAATTGAGGGCGGCTGGACCGACATCGACGTGATCGTCGCCACGCCGGACGTGATGGGCAAGCTCGGCAAACTCGGAAAGGTACTGGGTCCACGCGGGCTCATGCCAAATCCTAAGAGCGGCACGGTGACCATGGACGTTGCAACGGCCATCAAGGATGTCAAAGCCGGAAAGATCGACTTCCGCGTTGACAAATACGGCATCCTTCATTCGGGTGTAGCCAAGGCAAGCTTCAGCGCCGAGGCCATTCGTGATAACGTGAACGCCTTCTTGCAAACCGTGGTCAAACTCAAGCCTAGTTCAGCCAAGGGCACCTATGTGAAGAGCGTGTACTTGAGCACGACGATGGGTCCTAGCATCCCTGTATCGAGAACGGGCATTCAGGCATAAGTAAATCAACCGTGCATTTAGCACGCTAAAAAAGCAGACAATGGCAACCAAAGAGCAAAAACAGCACGTTGTAGACGAATTAGGCACCATCCTGCAGAATTCGGGATCGGTCTACATGGCCAATTACAAGGGCATGAGCGTAGCCGACATCAACAAATTGCGCGGTGATTTCCGTAAAGCCGGACTCACATTCAAGGTTTACAAAAACACGCTGGTGCGTCGTGCAATGGAGCAAAAGGGTGGATATGATTCCGCCTTCACGCACATGGCGGAGCCGACGGCCTATGTATTCGTGGGCGACGACAATATCGCACAGCCAGCCAAGGTCCTGAAGAGTTTCCTCAAGGACAACAAGCGTCCAGCGTTCAAGGGAGCCGTCATTGACGGGTCGTTCTACGGGCCAGACCAGTTGGAGGCATTGACTGAGTTCAAGTCGAAAAACGATGTTATCGGCGACATCATCGGACTGCTTCTGTCTCCGATGTCGAACATTGTCGGCGCACTTCAGGCACAAGGTTCGAACTTGGTAGGCGCAATCAAAACTATTGCCGACAAAGAGCAATAATCTCAACAGTATTTCACAGCAGACAAATCCATCTAATCGGAGAAATCACACCATGGCAGATGTAAAATCGCTCGCAGAGCAACTGGTGAACCTCACCATCAAAGAGGCCAACGAATTGGCTCAAGTACTCGAGAACGACTACGGTATCAAACCAGCTGCAGCAGCTGTAGCCGTAGCTGCACCAGCAGCAGCAGGCGAGGCAGCCGCTGTTGAAGAGCAGACCGAGTTCACCGTTATTCTCAAGAGCTCGGGCGCCAATAAGATCGGCGTCATCAAAGAGATCCGCGCCCTCACCGGCCTTGGTCTGAAGGAGGCAAAAGACCTCGTAGACGGCGCTCCTAGCACCGTCAAAGAGGGTGCTTCCAAGGATGAAGCAGAATCCATCAAGGCAAAATTGCTCGAAGCCGGCGCCGAAGTCGAACTGAAATAATTCGCTTCGCTCCATAGCACCGAACGTTAACGATAGCCAATACTGTGTCTCACGGTATTGGCTATTGGTGTCTGTGCCCGACCGACAAAGTCTGGCTTCACTAAAAATTAAACTTGCGACCTTGCCATTGCACAGGTCGTTACGTCCTTTTCCTTTCCAGAAGCGAGGTATCCTTGAGTACACCGACCGTAAAGCTACCTATTGAAAATCGCATCACATTCGCGAAAACCCGTCAAGTCCTCGATTACCCTGATTTCCTCGACATACAGCTAGAGTCCTTCCGCATCTTTACTCAGTGGGACATTGCCGCAGAAGACCGAGACAATGTGGGTCTGCAGCAAATATTCCTTGAGAACTTTCCAATCCAGGACTCCCGTGAACGTCACGTGCTCGAATTTCTCTCCTACAGTGTCGATACGCCAAAGTACGACATCAGCGAGTGCCAGGAGCGCGGTCTTACGTACGCGATTCCCCTCAAGGCCAAAATGCGCCTTTCGAGCGTGGATCACAGCGACGAAACGACGGAGACGATCGAGCAGGAAGTCTTTCTGGGTGATCTCCCTTGGATGACCGACCGCGGTACCTTCATCATTAATGGTGCCGAGCGGGTCATTGTGAGCCAACTCCACCGTTCCCCGGGTGTATTCTTTGGTCAGTCGCTTCACCCGAACGGAACCAAGATCTATTCCGCA
>CAYZWQ010000224.1:0-3860 GCA_964481355.1 uncultured Chitinophagales bacterium | reverse complement strand
TCAGGTCAGGCAAGTTACCAGGCTGGGCCTCGACCACCTCTATGCGCCCGCTCGTCTCCTGTGCAGCCCGCAGTACTGGCAAAAGATAGGAGTTGAGGTCTACGGGGCGCTGGGTCGACTCCCTCACATACAAAACCGGCATGGACTCCGGAATCGAAATACTGAAAAATCGCTGGTCATCCGGCGCGAACGCATCGCCCTCAAGGTAGACGCGACCCGTGATAAAGCCGGCTTGCTGAGGCCTGACTTCGAACAGGTAGGTGCGTGCCTCGCCGGGATTCAGTGAAACGGTGTATTGCCCCCCCTGCTGGCCGTCCGATTCGAGCGTAAGGAACAGGTTCGAAACAGGGTCGCTGTTGAAATTCGTGATTTCGGCTTCGACGATTACTGGTCGACCCGTGCCCAAGATGCGGTTCAGAATTCTCAGACCGGTGATCCCTACGTTGGACGACGGACGCTCTCCCACTCGCACGAACTGGACGGGAAGTGCTTCCTGCCCTTGGCGAGCAGAGGGTGCACGGTTGGCAAGTGGCTCAAGCTGACTTCCTTGGGCATCGCTCAATACGAAAAGAACCGGCAGGTGTTCTCCCGGCTCGACGGAGGCATCGGCCAAAGCCGTCAGCCGGTCCGCAATATAATTGCCTTTGGCCACAGGCTCCAGACTTTCAACCGCCTCGCGGAACCGGCCTGCATCCAGCCTGCCCTGGATCGTCCACTCCCCGTTGGTTGGCGCCAAAACAAATTGGTCGCGTGGACCGGCATTGCCTACCAACGCGATGAGGAAATCCTTCACTTGTTGCAGGTATGGTCCGTTTACATCCACTTGGGCCATGCTCAGGCTGTTGTCGGCCAAAATGAGATATAGCCTAGGCTGACCGGCCGAAGCCAACATCCCTACACCCGACGGCATGAATGGTCGCATCAATCCCAACACCAAGAGTGCGATCGCCAACAGGCGTATGGCCAGCAGAATCCATTTCTTGATACGGATTCGCCTTATCGTGCTCTGCTGCAGCACCTTGAAAAAAGCGATCGTCGAGAATTTGAGCGTCTGCGGCTTTCGCAGATTCAGCAAATGGATGATGATCGGCACTGCCAACGCCGCAAAGGCGGCAAAAAACCATGGACTTAAAAATTGCATCTGGAAAGATAATCAAGAACAAAGCAAGAACAACTGCAAGAGCGAGAGCAATGGCAAGAGCAAGAGCAAGAACAAGAACAAGAGCAAGAGCAAGAGCAAGAGCAAGAGCAAGAACAAAGGTAATGAATCAAAACAGATTGATTGAAGTATGCTATTTTGTGGACTTTTGCCAGCTATTACCATATCAAGCACATTACTCATAACGCCACCGTTGCATAATGTTGCCCTGCACTGTTTCGTTTCAGGGCTCGGCACCAAAATGACATCAACTCGTTGCACCTGTCACCCCAAATTCATAGCGATGCTTAATCCAGAGCATATGACCGCCACACACACTACGCACTCACGCTCGTTTCTCGCTCTCGCTTCTCGATTCTCGCTCTCGCCGTTGCCGTTGCCGTTGCTCTTGCTCTTGCTCTTGCCATTGCTCTTGCTCTTGTTCTCGTCTTGTACTCGGAAAGCCGAACCGGACTGGTCCCAATTTCTCCCCGATCAGACGGTGCTGGTATATTGGGGCGAAAGCGATCTTCAGGGAAGCCTTCGCACCGAAATTGGCGAGCTTATCGGCAAGCCGATGATTCCTAGTGGTGTATTGGGCGACTCGATCATAGTGAATCCAGTGGCTACGGCACTGGTGCCCGAAAGCGTCGACCAACTTTCCGCTCTGTGGATTTTTGACGCTGCAATCAATCTGAAATCCATGCTGTCAAGTAGCGGTTGGGTGAGCAAAGGTGGGTATTCGATCAGTGAGGGACGCATTGAAATGTATGCAATGAACGGCATGTCTATCGCTGTGGCCACATCTGTGGCATGGACGTTGGCATCTGAGGGCAGCAGGACGATCGAGCAGGCCTTGAGGGCGGCCGATGGATCCATTCCGCGCATGGAGATCGAGAATAGGCCCGGTTACCATTTGAATGTGGGCGAATTGGGCAGGTTGATAGCCCCGTTGACAAATTCTTCCGTCCGTGCTGAGTTGGCAAAATCGCTGCGCGGCTTGGGAACGGTCGTGCTCGCGCCACCAGACGATCCAAGTACGTCGGATTGGCTCATTGATGTTCCCATCATGTCGGATGCCACCAATTTGGTGAAGTACCTGATGGCAAGCTCACGCGGCGATGCTGCCACATTCAACATTCCGTCAGGCACCGTATTGAGCCTTGCCTGGAACGACCCTTTTGGCGTCGATGTGTTCGACCGCATGCGCGCGTCGAACAACACCGGCAGCGCAGTGCTGTCTGCAATCGGTGCCATGACGCCACATGTGTCACCTGAGGTCGCCCTATTGGTGATGGAGGCGCCTTCGGCCTCTGTTGCCTACGTCCGAAAGGCCAATATGACAGCTATGGGTGGCGTTTTTGCCGATCTGTTCCGGCAAGGAGTGATCGATGGCGAAGGGGATGTGTTCGTTGCAAGAGATCCTGCGCTTGCTCGCGCCATATGCTCCGGTCTTTGCAGCTTTAGCCGTTACGCGATTGGGCTGCGTGACGACGGCATTGTGATATCGGAAAGCGAAACGTTGGTGCGGAGGCTGATGGTGAGCGACGATGCCGGTTCGAGCCTGGGGTCATTGGTTCCTGCGGGTGGGGACGGTGCCGACGGGGTTGCCGGCTCATACGGGTGGGCGGATGTGGCTTCCCTGATTGCAGCAGCCAGGGTCAATGGGTGGATGGTTACCGACAGGCCGGTGCCGGGCATCTTGCGGCGATATGCATCGATGGCGTATTCAGTTCGTTCAGGCGAGGGAAAACTGAGCCTGCGTCTGAGGTTGGACACCGGCTCGACCGGCAGTTCACGCACCGACCTGACATTGGCGTGGCAGTATCCGCTGCGAGGTGATGCGCTGACATCGACGCCAGTTGCAACGGTGCTGAACGGGAGGCCGGCGATCATTGCCACAACTGGCACAGGGCGTGTCCTGGCGCTGGACGCTGAGGGCACCCTGCAGTTTGAGGTCACCACGGGGACCCAGTCGCCAGTGGGTGGGGTCGAGATCTACGACTGGTATGCCAACCGTTCTCCCGTCGTACTTCAGGCCGCAGGATCCGCCATTTACGCGTGGAGTCCGTCAGGAAACCTGCTTCCGAGCTTTCCGTTTGTGATCGACGCGCCCATAAGCGCCCCGATCACGCTCACCGACATCGACGGTAATTCCGAACCCGAAATTCTCGCTCCTACCATCGATGCACGCCTTCACTTGATCAACCGCGACGGTCGCGGCGTGGCCGGCTGGCCGGTTTACACCGACGGGAAGGTAGTGGAAAAACCCGCCGTCAGCCAATCTGACGGCAATTGGTCGGTCGAGGTTATTACTGAGTACGCAACCGAAGTGTACGACAAGCTCGGCCAGCGATTGTCGAGCCGCCCTCATCTAGACGATATCCCAGACGATCTTGATACTCTTACGACTCCCAATGTGCCGACGATATTTGACGGAAGTACTCCCAAGCTCTATGGGCAGTTTCCTCTTGTCATTGACATCGACGGCGACGGCCGAATGGAACTATTTGTGGTGTTCGACGGACAGATTCGCTGTTACCGGCTTCCTTCCAATAGGGCTGAGTAAGGGTTATTTCAGCAGGTCGCGGAGGGCCTCCTCAATTGTGCTGAACTTCCACTCAAACCCTCGAGACATCAGTTTGGCAGGAATCATGCGCTGGCTCGCAGTCACAACGACGGCTGATTCACCCAAGGCGAGGCTTAGAGCGAATTCCGGTAC
>CAYZWQ010000223.1:0-3871 GCA_964481355.1 uncultured Chitinophagales bacterium | reverse complement strand
CTTCATGCGCACCACTAAGGGCAGGGTGTTTGCCTCATCGAACGACAGGCCAACCGAGAGCCACGTGCGCATTTCTGAGATGGCACTCAGCTATGTGAAGCGCCGGGCAGAAGCAGGAGAAGATGCGGTTCTCCTCATCGATTCGCTCACCCGACTAGGCAGGGCATACAACGCTGCAGCCGCCAACAGCGGGCGTACGAGGTCTGGGGGGATGGACATCCGGGCACTGGAAATTCCGAAGAAGATATTCGGTGCAGCACGCAAAATTGAAGGCGGTGGATCGCTCACCATCATCGCCACCTGCCTCATCGAGACCAATTCCAGAATGGACGACCTCATTTTTGAGGAGTTCAAGGGAACCGGCAACATGGAGCTGGTGCTCGACCGTGAGCTGGCCAACGACAGGGTGTTTCCTGCGATCAATATTGCGGCTTCAGGAACGCGCAACGAAGAGCGCTTCATTGATGGAACGCTCGACGAACGCAACATGGTGCGTCGCTACCTCCTCAAGAAATCGCCGAAAGAGTCGATGACGAGCTTACTTCAAGTACTTAGTCGTACACGCAGCAACGAGGAGCTGCTCAACCAAATAGCAGCCCTTGCTTGACGGGTCAGCGCCTCCTAGAAGAAAGGCATTGATGGGTCAATCTCCTTGACCCAGCGCGCCATGCCACCCTCGAGGTTGCGCACATTCTTGAAGCCTTGTTTTTGCAGGAATTGACAGGCACTTCCGCTTCTGTTTCCGCTACGGCAATAGACAATAACTTCCTGCTCTTTGAGCTCTTCGAGTTGTTCGAGCTGATAGGGGAGATCGCCAAGTGGAATCAGAGTGCCGCCGATGTTGGCCATGTCGTGTTCAAACGGTTCGCGGACATCTACAATGTTAAGCTTTTCGTTGTTTTTGATGCGCTCGTTCAATTCCTGAACGGTGATGTTGCCAGAAATCATAAAAAATCGGAACTACAGATTCTGAGTTGGGTTATATCGGTCGAGACGAAATTGGCTTCCTAGGTACCGTTCGCGGGCCTCTTCATCGTTGGCAAGGCTGTCTGCCGTACCTTCCATTAAGATACGACCTTCGTACATTAAATACGCACGGTCGGTAATTGCCAATGTTTCGTGCACATTGTGGTCGGTTATTAATATGCCGATGTTTCTATTTTTGAGGGTGTAAACAATACGTTGGATATCCTCTACGGCTATCGGGTCTACACCTGCAAACGGTTCGTCGAGCAGCAGGAACCTGGGGTCGGTGGCCAGTGCCCGGGCTATTTCGGTGCGACGGCGTTCGCCTCCCGATAATGCGTACCCCTTGTTGTTGGCAACGGTATTCAAATTGAACTCGTTGATCAGATAGTCGGTTCGCTCATTGCGCTCGGCCCGCGACATTGGTTGGAACTCGAGAATCGTATGTATGTTCTCTCGCACCGTCAGATTTCGGAACACGCTAGCTTCCTGTGGCAGATACCCTATTCCGAGACGGGCTCGACGAAACATCGGTATCCGGCTGATGTCGTTATCGTTTAAGTAAATGGTGCCGCTGTCAGGACGAATCAGTCCTACGATCGAGTAGAAGGTGGTGGTCTTTCCGGCCCCATTAGGACCCAACAAACCGACAATCTCACCACGATTTACTCGGATACTCACATCATTGACAACGATGCGTTTTTTATACGATTTGACCAGCGAACGGCATCCGAGAAGGTCGGTGTGTATATCGTTGGTCATGACCGTGGTTATCGTGTTATGACCTCACCGATCAGGGATTCGAACACGAAGATCCCATCGTCGCTGCCAAGGATCTTTTCTACCGCCCTCTCAGGGTGAGGCATCATGCCGAGAACGTTTCGATTCGGACTGCAGATGCCTGCAATGTTGGATATGGCGCCATTCGGATTGGCAGCAGCCGTCACATTGCCATTTTCGTCGCAGTAGCGGAACACCACTCGACCATCTCCCTCAAGTCGGCGTAAGGTGTCGTCGTCACAAATGTAGTTACCTTCGCCGTGCGCGATCGGAATTTGGAGGACCTGCCCCGGTGTCATTGCACGAGTAAATGGAGTGTCGGTCTGTTCGCATCGGATGTGGACCTGCTTGCAGCTGAATTTAAGGTGCTCGTTGTGCAGCATCGCACCCGGCAGAAGTCCGCTTTCGAGCAGAATTTGGAACCCATTGCAGATGCCGATCACCATGCCTCCCTTGTTGGCGAAGCGGATGACCTCCTCCATGATCGGGGAGAAACGGGCTATCGCACCGGAACGAAGGTAGTCGCCGTACGAGAAGCCACCTGGCAGCAGCACGACGTCAGGATTTCCCAGATCGGTATCTTTGTGCCACACAAAATGCACATCCTGTCCCATCACATGCTTGATGGCATGATAGGCGTCGTGGTCGCAGTTGGAACCAGGGAAGACGACTACGGTGAATTTCATTGATTAACCCCTTATTTCGGTGATGAGCTGAATTTCTGCAAGGACGCTGTTGATACGGAAGCACTCCTCAAAGAGTCCTTCGTACACGATGGCGCTTCCCGTGTTGTGAACCGTGAACGTTATTTCCTCTGCAGTGCCATGGTCGCATCCCAAGGCCTTTATCAGTTGGAAGATCACTTCCTCGATCGTGTGGATGTCATCGTCGTACAGAATGAGCGTCCAAGGCGTTTCGACCTCCGTTTCAGGAAACAGTGTCGGCTGAAGCTTTGGATTGCTATGTTCAGTTTGGCGGATTGGCATGTAAGAAGGAGTTATACCTTCTTGATGTCGATGTGGTAGTTCTCCATAACCACGTTGGCAAGAAGTTTTTCGCAAGAATCGGCAGCGATGGAACGTGCGTTATCTTCTGAGTCTGCTTCGATGTCCATTTCGATCAATTTTCCCATCCTTACACCCTTAATCGAGTTCATGCCAAGGCTTTGCAGGGCATGAAGACTAGCCTTGCCTTTTGGATCGAGAATGGATGGACGCAACGTGACGAATATGGTGGCCTTGTACATGTGCTGTGTAAAAAGATCAAAAAGTCAAAATTACGGCAATTTTCGTTGTGTTTCCACCGAATCGAGCCTTTCTGTAATGATTGACGCCGCATCTGAAACGGAAACACCCTTTGTGTCGATCCATTCAATAAACGGCCAACGCCGAAACCAGGTCATCTGCCGACGTGCATATTGTCGTGTGTGAGCTTTGATCTGGTTTACCATCGTGCCATGATCGATCGTTCCGTCGAGAAAGTCGAACACCTCGGAATACCCGACCGTCTTCAGTGCCACGCAGTGCCGGTCATATCCAAGGCGTTGCAGCTCGCGCACTTCGTCTACCAAGCCCATTTCAATCATTTTATCCACTCGGGCGTTGATCCTTGCCACAAGTTCGTCTCGGTCTAGCTGCAAACCAAAGACCAACGCATTTGCTGGAGCTTGAAATCCTTCCCTCCGGTGGAAGGAGCTGAACGGCCGGCCTGTCTGAATGCAAACACAAAGGGCGCGCACGATACGCTGACGGTTCAGGCCGTCCATCTGAATGGCATATAAAGGATCGAGAAGTTTCAGGCGGTCCCAGGACAACTGCAGGCCGTGTTTTGCAATGTCGGCCTCAATCTCCGACTGCAGGATAGGGTCGCTTTTCGGGATGTCGTCGAGCGGAAAAAGAAGCGATTGAAGATATAAGGTACTGCCTCCGACGATAAGCCAATGAGGCTGGGGATTGTCCTTCTTCCACCCATTTACACGCTCGACAAATGCGGCAGCATCGTCCTTTTGGTTCGGACCAAAGAGGGAGATGTTGTAATGAAGTGCTTGCGAAAGCTCATTTGCCGACGGTTTGGCGGTTCCAATGTCCATCCCCGTGTAACACTGTCTGGAATCGGCCGATATGAT
>CAYZWQ010000222.1:0-3873 GCA_964481355.1 uncultured Chitinophagales bacterium | reverse complement strand
ATAGGCGAGGATGGAGTTGCCCGAGAGCAGGTCGTCGGGCATCAGCAATTCGGTGAAGTCATCGATGCGCTGGAACAGGAACGGCATCGCCTTGTTCCAGAAGTTGCAGGCGGCCACCACCAGCAGGCGGTAAGCCTCGCCCTGCGGATCTCGGCTGGGGGCTTTGCCGTCGAGCAGGGCGAAGATCTGCTGCCGAGTTTTTTCTGGCACTAGATCGCCGTCGATGAGACCATTTTTGGCTTCTGCCAGAATTTCCGGCTGAATTTGACCTTCCGATGGCGAAACTACACCAATACTCGTGTATCGGTTCACATCCATGAACCGCAGGGCGCAGAACCGGTTGAACCACGTGTAGGCCACGCGCTCGATGACCTGCTCTTTGCTACTTTCCTGTATGGCCTCCTCGAGCTTTTGCACAGTCATAGGATGCTCGCGACGCGCCGGACTCTGATCGGCTAACACCAGTTTCATCTTTGCCGACACCTGCTCGATTAGGCCGCGTCGAGCGAACTGGGCAAACTTTTTGAGTTTGGAAGTATCCATTTAGAACGAATATCGATAATATACAGTCACCGTGGGTAGCTTCGCTATTGCTAACGATAAAAGCTTAGCGTCATTCTCTATACACACATCTATGCACGCGTGTATAGATGTTATGCACGGTATGCATACACTGGGTTTATCGTGTATAGACAGCATATTTTCTCTTTCCCTCTTTTCTTAGTATCCCATTGTCAGTCAACTTTTTAAGAAGTCGATACGATTGCGGCCCGTTTAAGTGACATAGGTCCATAACATCGGCTCGTTTTATACTGCCATGCTTTTCCACATAGCTAATCACCATCTGCTCCTGTTGTATCGATGCGAAACCAGCTTGACGAATATACTCCGATTTCTTTCCCGTCTGCCGATACAGGCTTGCACTAAGCGTGTAGGTTCGACCCCTGCCAGTACCATGAGGATCTAAAAAACCGGTTTCGACAAGCTTTTCAAGTGTAGCTCGAACACTATTCTCGGGCTTTTGAACATATGGAGCAAGGTTTTTTGTTGTAAGCCTGCGCTCATCACGCAATCGGGAAAGGATTATAAGCGAATCTATCGGCATGCTTCCAAGTTTTTCATCCTGCTCGATGATCATTTTAAGAAAGTCTAAATCGGGGGCTGCATTTGAAAGGAAGAGACTTACCGTATACTCATTCGACATCGAATAATCGGGAGCTGGACGACCATAGCGAAGCATACCTTCATAGATCCGATCAATGCCACGTCCCGTACGTTCCGCCAACCCGATGCGTTTCATTGCATCGGCTAAAAGCGGATTGCGAGATCTAGGATCAGCCACCAATAAACTGTCAATATTAACTCCTTCTACGAAACCACCGGGATTGGAAATTGCCAAACCATCGTCCGTAATTTTAACATGGACTGCCCCCAACCGGCTAAAATCGCGATGGACCAAGGCATTGATAAAAGCTTCACGAAATGCTCTACGGTCATAATTTGGCACAGGTACACGAAATAGGCCAACTTGGATTTCCTCTTCGACAACCCACGGCTTAAATTGCATCTCAACCTCCTCGAATGTTTCAATGAGAGCTGTTCTGTAAAATTCATTCACCTGAACATCCGTGCCTCTTAGGACTTGAAATGCGACTTCGTGTGCAGGTAGGTACTTTCGAAGCAACTCTGAAGTGCCAAGTAAGAGTAGCCCTGTAACGGTCGGTCGACGTTCACCACCTTCAGATCTACATATTCCCAAGGCCGCATCGAGTTCATCATCTGATAGACCCAATAAAGAATTATCACCCCCATATTTTCGAATGGCATTACGAAGGCGCACTCGCTGTAGTGGATCAAGTTGATCAGCAGTCAATTCTTCAATGAGCATTGATGAAGGGTCCACTTGACCTAATGACGATTGCCGTTGAATGAACTCATGGGGATAGAACGGCACCGATTCAGGAGTCCCGTCATATTTCGTTCTTCGCCGATATATTGCCCCTTCTGAAGTTGCAACTATCTGGCGAGCTTTGGGCACCTCTACTTTTGCAATTTCAATATCACCTATGGAAATCTTTTCAACTCTGACGGATATGGAAGGATTAGTTCGACTGGCAACGAGCGACGGCAGCATCGCGACATTCTGATGGTTCGGGTGAAGACCAGATAACGTTCCATCATCTTCGACACCAAGCAAGAGGGCACCACCCTCCGTATTTGCAAGTGACACGATTCCAGCGATAAGATCCCTGTCTGGAAGGCTCTTTAAATCACTTTTGAACTCAAGTGTCAAGCTTTCGCCATTCTTGATCCGTTCGATGATATCGTTGCTGCTCCACGCCATAATCGAATTAGTTAGATCTGAATCCTCTTCCCTTTGCGTATCTCATCAAGCAAAGCGCCTCGCATGGACTCTATATAGCGATCTACATCCGCTTCGTCGGCAAGCCAAGCCTTGTTGTACGAAACTCGTATCGACCGGGCAGGAACGTACTCGAAACGATCGATCTTGGGTTCTGCACCAGCTGAATCGGTTGGGTCGTGCTGTTTGGGAGAACCTATCGGTTCCGTCATAACCGACGGCTGCGAGCTTGGTTGTGTCATAGCCGACAGTTGCGTCAGGATTCGGCGGTAGGCGGTGTCCTCAAAGTGGCGGAGTCGATCGTGAATGAGTGCAATCAACGGCGTATGCTCGATCTCTGCCGTAAGCATATCGAACGGCTTGAGCAGCTCTTTCTGTTGCTCCAAACCTAACTTTGCGTATTCATCCATCGATTGGATACGTTCTCTGAGGCTGCCCAAGGCTTCCTGTGCTTTAATGATTTCAGCACGATGCGCATCAGCAATCGATGTACGAATCAGATCAACCGTCGTCTTGACCTGCTGCATGGCGTTGCCTCGATAGCTTTCCGGGTCGGTAAGTATACGGTTCAGCGTGTCGATGGAGTTACGATCGACATACCCGAAGTTCGGCTTCTGGTCATTCACGAATGCAATCGCGTCGTCATAGATGCTCTTATGTGCCCCAGCCATGAACCGTCGAATCGGATCCACAACCTGTTCCTTCAAGTCAAGCAGTTCGTCAAAATGCCGTGGCAACTCGATGAGGTACCACGTGTACGGCTTTCCGGTCATATCCGACAAAAGGTCCACCACCGGTTTCAACGAAACCAGGAAAGGGTACTGGACACTCATAGCGAGCATAGATCGCAGTTCATCTCTTGTGTGCTGCAATTGCACGCCGGTCTCCTTGCCGATTACTTTCGCCTCGTTCGATGATGTGGGTTCGTCGAAGAAGTCGTTGTAAAAATCTTTCAGCGCCCGTATTTGCGCGGCCGTAAAATCGACTTGTGGGTCAAGAAGAATGTGCGCATGCGTCTGGCTGTTTCTGAAGGCACGTTCCAAAGCATCGTCCTCAAGCAATTGGCCGTCGCTTCGCACTTCCACTTTTCCACGAGCACACAATTGGGCCAAGATGCACAGAATGGCTGCGTAACTCCATCCATTTGGCTTTTTCTCAAACTTTTCGATCAAGCTCTTTAGCGTTGTTCTGACTCCGCCACGGCTGTTGCCCTTGATATGGGCAAGCATTTCGCCCTCGGCCTCCGACATGGGGGTGGCGTCATTACCCAGCAAGGTTTGATCGCGATGCGATAATATCGCCCGGATGCGATCCTCCGAGTAGCTGACTCCACGTAACATTCGGAGATTGGGATACACGTGGGTGATAAGGTTGCCAAATGCCTTAGCAACACGGGTATAGGCATCCTCCGATGCAATGGTAATTTCGTTGCCTTGGACAAAGATGCGCGATTTACCTAAATGCCTCTGCACTTGCTGCTTCAAGTCACTGAGTCGCTGAGTATTCTGTTG
>CAYZWQ010000221.1:0-3876 GCA_964481355.1 uncultured Chitinophagales bacterium | reverse complement strand
AGGCAGCAAGGATGGCATCATTCTTCGCGCCCCATCAGGCGTGACGATCGACAGCCTCGCATACACCCCCACCCCTGCTGGCGACGGTGTCTCCATCGAACGCCGTTCCCTTCAGGCGCCCACCTGGGTGCCCGCAAATTGGAAACCATCGTTGCACCGGCGGGGAGCCACCCCTGGCGAGCCCAACAGCCTGCCTCCCGAGGAACCGACGACACCGATGTTGGATCTGACCGTGTTCATCGAGCCCAATATGCTCAGCCTGTCGTTCAGCACCGAAATCGACGTCTCCTCCGTCAATGGCCTGTCGATCAACGGCGCCGGCGCTCCGATCATGGCATGCACGTCATCCGATTGGAGGGCCGTTAAATGCTCATCGGCAACAGCTTTGCCTGTGGACCCCGATACGCCTTCCATTGTAGAGGTTACAGGTGCCCGTGACGTGCTCGGAAACGCTCTGCCTCCTTTGACCGGACCAATATCATGGCTTCCCGCCGAGGCCGACATCATGATCAACGAAATCATGTTCAACCCCATACAGTCGCGTTACGACGGAGGCAGCGATCAGCCGCAATATGTCGAGCTGGTGAGCAAGCGAAACCACCACCTCTACGTGGGTGGGTTGTCGATGTCGACAAGGTCTACCACAGGAAGTTCCACATCGACGATCACGTTCAACGAAATCAGCTCAATAGTAGTAAACCCAAAATCAATGCTGGTCCTCCACGCAGACACATCGGTAACGGACGACTCGCGCTTGTCGAACTACTTCGGGTTGATGGATTCTGTGTCGTATTTCAGGTCACACCGATCTACGTTGAGCCTCAACACGGTAGCAGGGTCGGTTTGGCTGCAGTCTGGCAACAAACAAACCCTCGACAGCATGCGCTATGATTCCGACTACCACTATCCGTCCGTTCGTGACCGACGTGGAGTCAGCCTGGAGCGCATCTCGGTGGACAGATCGTCGCTCGATCCTGACAACTGGGGGTCGCACGGAGGGGCGTTAGGAGGCAGTCCCGGCAGGGGGAACAGCATCGCTATGGGTCCCACGCCACTATCCGAGGCAGTGACCTTGATTGACCCGAACCCTTTTTCGCCCGACAACGACGGCTTTGAGGATATTGCGAGGATCTCACTGCGATTACATGAATCAGGCTGGCTTACAAAAGTCGCCGTTTTTGACCGACATGGACGCAAAGTGCGCACATTGTTAGACGGCGAGAGAGTGGGTGATACACACGAGCTGTTCTGGGACGGGCTCGACGACCGCAACCGCAGGGCTTTCACCGGATTCTATGTGGTCATGGTCGAAGCTTGGCATGCAGAGCAGCGAAAGTCGTTGACGCACAGAAAAGTTGTAGGCCTTATTCACCAGCCCATGCCGGGCGTCTCTTTCAAGTGAGTATGGAATTACCTATTCTTGAGTCACAACAAAGTGACGGCTATGTGGTAATTCCAGCGCATGAAAATCAGCAGAAAAGCACCGATCGGTATTTTTGACTCAGGCATAGGAGGGCTTACAGTCGTCCGCGCCGTAATGGACGCTCTGCCCAACGAGGACATCATCTACTTCGGTGACACGGCAAGGGTTCCTTACGGCATCAAATCGGTCGAGACGGTGAAGCAATACGCAGTGCAAATCACCGAGTTCCTGATGTCGAAGAGGGTGAAGATGATCCTGATCGCGTGCAACACCGTCACAGCCGCAGCTGAGGCCGAGGTGAAGGCTGCTGCCTGCGACGTTCCGGTGCTTGGTGTGATCGAAGCCGGAGCTATCGCCGCCCTGCAGGCACAACAACGCCATCACAGGGTTGCAGTCATCGGGACGTTGGCAACGGTTGGCTCGGGAGCCTATCAGGACAGCCTACAACAGATGGATCCAAAAGTTCAGGTTTTCTCGAAAGCCTGCTCATTGTTAGTGCCGCTTGCCGAAGAGGGGTGGACCGACAATGAAGTTGCTGAACTTACCCTGCGCAGCTATTTGGAGGACATCAGGGGCATGAACATCGATTCGTTGATACTTGGTTGCACGCACTACCCTCTGTTTAAGGACATGATCGCGAAGGTGCTCGACAACCCTGACGTATCCATCATCGATTCGGCCATATCGATTGCAGCGATGGCAAAAAGGGTGCTCGCTGATCTCGGACTTCTCACTGACGAGCAAACGGGCGCATTCAGCTGCTACGTTAGCGACAAGCCGCAACGGTTCCAACAGCTGGCCGAACGTTTCTTGGGACGAAAGATCAACCGTGTGGAGATCGTAAACCTGACCTGATAAGACCCATTCCTCAAATCCTGTTGAGGGTCTTCTGCGAAAGTACGTATAATGCAATCCCTGCAGCAATCGAAGCATTGAGGCTTTCGGCAGCCGCCCGATCGGATGTCGCATCGATGCGGTACCTGTCGTACAGATCGGCCAATTCTGGGGATACCCCCTGCGCTTCGTTCCCGACAACCAAAACCGTCCGCATTCCTGGATCCCACTCCTCAATGGGCTGACTACCTGGATTCCCGTCGAGCAAAGCAGGCCTCCATCCGTGTTCGGAGAGCTTTTCCAATTCGGCCGCCAAGTTACACTCGATGTATGCAAGGCTTCCCGTTGCACCCGCTGTGCTCCGCACCACCTTGGGGTTCCACATATCCACGGAACCCTCCCCGATCATCAGAAGGTCGACGCCGAACCATGCGGCCGTGCGGATGATGGTTCCCATATTACCGGGATCCTGTATGCGGTCGAACGCCAAGATACATCCCGGATGATGAAGAATGGCATCGAGTTCGATGGGTGGGGGCACTGTGCAAACCGCCACGATGCCCTGCGGAGTCTCCGAATCGGCGACGCTATGCATCTCTCTGTCGGTCAACAAATAAGTGGACTCCGGCAGATGGTTGTATCCAAAATCATCCAAATATGCCTCCGTTACGAAGACATCCTGCACATCCAAAGACCCGTACTCGAGTATCTGGGTCACCGTACGGTGGCCTTCGGCAACAAACACATTCATTTCACGCCGATATTTTCGCTTCTGCAATTTGCGGAGCAACGTGATCTGAGACGCACTTCCTTTTTGAAATCGATTCATTGCACGAAATATGCGACAATCTGAAATGGCATTCAACCGCCAAGCTTGGAGCACTAAACACTCCTGATGAAACCCTTGATCAATTTGCGTACTTTGGACATCTGTGAAAGGGCGCTTTTCACATATCATTTTGTTCCTCTACCTCATTATTTGGGCAGCACCGTCATTTGCCCAATTTCGGCAACAGATAGACGCACAATCCGAATTTTCGCGAAGGCTCGACGCCATGCAATGGCGCATGCACGGCAATTATGACCTTGAGTGGTACAGGACGCGTGTATCATTGCGGAATCAGTTTTCGTCCAGGCTTTACCTGATCCGTGGAAAAGCCGAAAACATCCAAGATGAGTACCGTAGCAGACTCGAGGCAACGCAACATGGGTCGGGTGTTATCGGTTTCGGAATATTGGCCGACGCATATGGCTTCTCGGCCGCCAATGTGCGCCAAGAAAGGCTGATGGCCGGGCCTGCCTTTCAATTTCGAGAAAACGGACTTCAGTTTCGTCCCATGGTAGGATTCATGAGCGACACACGAAATGACCGCCAGGACAGTGGGCCGGGTTTTTCGCTGACTGGCGACTGGCCCAACCTCGTGATCGGCGATTTTCGGTTCAATCCGTTGTTGATGCTCGAATACGCGTCGCTGAGCCCACGCGAGTACGGAAGCTACCGTCTGGGTTCGGATGCATCTTACAGGGATGAGAATATCCAGTTAGATGGAGTAGTACAAATTGGGCGATCACTGCGCGACAGCTACCAAGCCAGCAACTTCCTGAACCGAGACGTCACC
>CAYZWQ010000220.1:0-3876 GCA_964481355.1 uncultured Chitinophagales bacterium | reverse complement strand
AGCTTATCTCCGAGCCGAAGGCGAGGAGTCAGTCGAACAACCTTGTATTTGCTGCCGAAGGCGAGGAGTCAGTCGAACAACCTTGTATGTGCTGCCGAAGGCGAGGAAGCAGTCATTCTGTGGCATCATCGCCCGATCTATTGACTTCCAAATCATCAACGGATATCATCCCTTACCTTTGGGTGCCACATGCAGACAAGACTAGCGATGTACAGCAGCGAAACAACGCATTGCGAAGTAAACAAACGCAATCCAATCCTATGAACATAGAACTACAGCGAGTAGCCGTACTTATTCTCGCCTGTCAGGATTACGAGGCGCTCGAGCTTTCGCTTGCATGCCACACCGCCTATGCCCCGGACGATGTGACCATACACATCTTGCTCAACTGCCGTAGTTCTTACGATTCCCTGAGGAGCCAGAAGGTGGCGAGAAGGTACGCAGCACTGTTTCCGAAGAACGTCAAGGTCATAGAAAACATCCCTCCCGGACCTCCCTACAAGAGCATCAAGAAGCTCCTGAATTCACCTGAATTTCAGAATTACGATCTCATTTGCAAGGTTGACGACGATACGTTCCCCATTTCGCACGGCTGGCTGCAGAAGCTGGTGGCGTGTTGGATTGAGGAGCACCAAAAGAATGACAAACTTGCGTACGTAACGCCGCTGATCAACAATAACAATTGGGGATTCCCCACCGTGCTCGACGTCATGGGAATTCGTGATCGATATTTCCAAGAAGTGGCAAGACCCCACCTTGTCGGCCCTCCCGAGTCTGCCGAACTGCGCGAAGCAAATCAGATTGATCCTGCCGGCCATGGAACCATCTGGAGATATGCACACATCGCCCGGTGGCTGCACAACGAAACGACGCTGAAACCGCAAGAATACATCGACGCCACAGCCGGCAAGCCAAGGAAGATGATTCCTCACAAGGATCGATATTCCATCGGCTGCATATTGTTCCGTCGGTCTTTTTGGGACGAGATCGACGACGGCGGCAATGATGACGAGCACATGATGCATACGTACTGCGCCAAAAATGAATCGCTCATCGTTTGCGAGACTTCTGTTCCCTTTGTTCATCTTTCATACTACACGCAAAGGGACGAAAACAGAGACCTGATCACAAGCACCAAGCTCCTGTACGAACAGAGGCTGGCACTCCGTTTCCCCATATCAATGGTCGCCACTCGGGAGCTGGAAATCGAGGAAAGGCTCAGATGGCTGGAACGCAAACTTCATCACGTTACCGACGGCAACCGATCGCCACGTCTTCTCGCCAGGGCCAGGAGTTATTTGCTCAGGCTTATTCGTATCATCCGAAATAAAACGTCATCATTTTCGTGAAGAACGCTTTCATTGTTCTTGGTTCGGGTCCGACAGGCTTGGGGGCGGCATCGCAGCTTCATGCTAATGGCATTGATAACTGGATGCTGATCGAAGCACAGCCTCAATCAGGCGGCCTTGCGTCCTCGTTCATCGACGACCAAGGATTCACCTGGGACATCGGCGGACACGTCCAGTTTTCGCACTACGACTATTTCGACCAAGCCATGGATGAATACCTCGGTGCCGATGGCTGGCTTAGGCATCAGCGCGAGTCATGGGTTTGGATGCGCGACCGTTTCATACCGTATCCCTTCCAGTACAACATTCGTCATCTTCCCGCCGTCGATCTTGAAAAATGTCTGCATGGGCTTGTGGAGATCACGAGGTCGCCAAAAGAGAAGCCGAATAACTTCAAGGATTGGATTCATGCCACGTTCGGCTCCGGACTGGCAGAGGTCTTCATGGAGCCCTACAACTTCAAGGTTTGGGCTTATCCGCCGGAGCTCATGGCCAGCCATTGGGTGGGCGAACGCGTCGCCGTTGCTGATCTCGGCAGAGTGCTGTCGAACATGGTGCATCAGAAAGACGATCTCTCCTGGGGGCCGAACAATACCTTTCGCTACCCCAAACAGGGTGGCACCGGAGCCATTTGGAATGCCTGCGCACGCAGACTCCCAAAAGAAAACCTGACGCTCAATTCCCGGGTGGTTTCGGTCGATCTCAGAAAGAAGCTTGTCTGCACCGCAGATGGCACGACCCACGCCTACGATAAGCTCATCTCGACCATGCCCTTAACCGAGCTGATCAAAGTGTCCGGTCAGCCACAGCTTGAGCCGCTCGCTTCCAAAGGGCTGCTTTACTCAAGCTCAAATATCGTTGGGATTGGTCTGCGCGGAAAGCCAAAACCAGAGCTGGAGACCAAATGCTGGATGTACTTCCCCGAAGATGACTGCCCGTTCTATCGGGTCACCGTTTTCAGCAATTATTCTCCGAACAATGTGCCTGACATCGACGAAAACTGGTCGCTCATGTGCGAGGTGTCCGAGTCGCCGTACAAGCCGGTCGATCATTCCCGGCTGCTCGAAGAGGTGATTCAGGGCCTGCTCAACACCAAGCTCATCCAAGATCGGGATTCAATCGTATCCACCTGGACGTATCGCGCATCGTACGGCTATCCAACACCTGGCTTGCACCGAGACGAAGCCTTGGCCGAGATCATCCCGTTTTTCGAGCAGCACGATGTGTTCTCCCGTGGTCGGTTCGGCATGTGGAAGTACGAGGTCAGCAACCAGGACCACTCGTTCATGCAAGGAGTCGAGATCGTCGAGCGGCTGGTTAACAGCCGCAACGAAATTACCGCCTTCGACCCCAACTATGCCAACTCCCAAAAACATCCGTGGCCCTTTGATCGGTGGACCTCCAAGGAACAGGACTGATGGCATCGAAAAAGACAGAAGACTGGATGATCCCCCCGACCGTTGCACCCGTGCCGCAGGGCGTGCACCGGCCCCTCTGGTCGGTCATGATCCCAACCTATAACTGCGCAAGATTCCTGCAGCAGACCTTGGAAAGCGTGCTCGCCCAAGACCCCGGCCCGGAACAGATGCAGATCGAGGTAATCGATGACTGCTCGACCAACGACGACCCGGAGGCCGTTGTAGAACAGGTTGGAAAAGGGCGGGTCACGTTTTACCGCAAGCCCAAGAACGAAGGCGCGATTGCCAACTTCAACACCTGCATCGAGCGCAGCCGCGGGCACCTCGTGCATATTCTGCACGGCGATGATTGGGTGTTGCCGGGGTTTTATGAAGCTGTTTCATCGAAGGCCGAACGCTACGGAGAGACCGCCCTTTTCTTCACACGGACCTTCGTCGTCGATGAGGCTGGACAGATCGAATACCTGAACGAGCGTGTGAAAGAATTGGAACAACCTTCGCACGACATACGTCAGCTCACCTACAAGAACAGGATCTACACCCCGAGTGTGGTCGTTCGAAGAAGTGCCTACGAACAACACGGGGCGTTTTTGCCGGCACTGGTTCACGTCGGCGACTGGGAGATGTGGATTCGCCTGACTCGGTCGGCCGGTGGCGTCTGCATCAACCAACCACTTGCATGTTACCGTAACTTCTCGGCCAACGACACGCAACGCCTCATGCGGGGCGGGTTGAACGTGGACGACGCGATGCGGCTCTCAGAGCTCCTCAAAGCTACGGTATCAGATTTTGACAGTGCCAGGTTCCTCAGAATGGCAGCGTTAACTGCAAAGATGCAAGCCCTGCGCTTCAAGGCGCTCGGTGAAATGGAAAGCTACCGCGAGAACATGAAGCGCCACCGTGCCCTTGCTTGGCAACTGGGTTGGATTCCCTATTTGAAGTCGCTGAGGTTCCGATTCTAGCCAAGATCAGAACACAGACAGAGCGGCGGCATTTAAAATGGAAAGCAGGACCCGACTTCGTCGGGATGACAACGCCTCGTCTTTAGAAAGAAGGTCCTTCGCCGACACCTCGCTTCGCTTCGGTGTGTCAGCTCAGGATGACGACGC
>CAYZWQ010000219.1:0-4013 GCA_964481355.1 uncultured Chitinophagales bacterium | reverse complement strand
TGATTGTACCCAGCCACATCATACCGTTGGCAGCACCGGGAATGATCGCCAAAGGCGTTCGATGGATGTTCGACTCAAAATCGCCCTTTTATATAAAACCGAGCCTCGACCCCGGACTTCTTCGGTGGGGTTATCTCTTTTATCGGAGTTCAGCGGCCAAGGAAATGGAGCGCAACGTCACCGCCCTGCGCGACATCAACCTGTTGAGCAGAAGGCTCTACCAGGAGCTGGTGATGGCAAAGGTCTTTGATTTTGGTTTTCAAGGTCATGGCATCGTCATGATGTACCAAACCACCGGCGCCGAGCATGAGGAGTTGGAGGCCGCGGAACTCGCCAACAGGCTGGGTGTCGAAGCCCGCGTTCTGACGAGCTCAGAAATTCACGCATTGAATCCAGGGATCGACATCAATGCAAGAGGTGCCGTTTTATATCCAAATGACGCACACATCCAGCCTCAAGTGCTCGTGAGGAGAATTTCAGAGTGGTTAACCGAGCAAGGCGTCGAAATCGTGCCAAGCAGGAGCGTGTCGTCGGTCCAATTTCAAGATGGCATGATCAAATACATCGAAGCCCAAGGCGAAAGGTTCCATTTTGATGAGGTCGTTCTGGCTGCGGGCTCCTGGTCGTCTTCGCTTGCGAATAAGCTCAACCTGAGGCTACCCATGCAGGCCGGTAAAGGCTACAGCATCGATTACGAGGCACTTGAAACTGTTCCAAGCATACCCTCCATCTTAGTGGAGGCTAAGGTTGCCGTGACGCCGATGGGTAATTCCCTGCGAATTGCCGGCACACTTGAAATTGGCGGCATCAATAATCGGATCAACATGAATCGGGTGAAAGGCATCGTGGAATCGTTGCCGCGTTATTATCCGAGTATTGCACCTCCCCTGCCTAGACCCGGTCAGGTTTGGAGTGGGCTGCGGCCCTGTTCCCCCGACGGGCTCCCATATATTGGCCGAAGCTCAACGGTTGGCAACTTGATCGTCGCCACAGGTCATGCTATGATGGGTGTCAGCTTGGCGCCCGCAACGGGTCTATTAGTTTCGCAACTGGTTGACAGGACAGCCACCGAAATCGACATCAGCCGTTTCAGGGTCGAACGGTTTCAGTAGCGTTGCTTGTTCCACAATACTACTCCTTCAGACTCAATGCACCCGAAGGGCACCGCCTCACAGTTGCCATGATCTGCTCCGAACTAGCGTTCTCCAATTGAATCCATGGCCGTTCCTTCGGCTTGAACACATCCTCCAAACTACGAGCGCACACTCCCGAGTGGATGCATAGTCCGGACTGCCAAATGACGGTAATTTCGCCGTTTGTGTATTCTTTACGTATGTTGCTTTTATCCATGAGTCAAATTTTAAATGCGTCGATAATTTCTGTAATCCTGCAATGAACACTCACTAAGTTGTGTCAAAGCGTTTGATCTTATGATCCAAAGGATCAGCGGTCTGACATACCAAATCAAACATCCTCATACAGGTCGTAGTACATTGTCAGCTCGACCTCTACCGTTTCGCTGTGCGCGAGCGCACGTGGCTTGCGCAGCCAAACGGTGGCCTCAAGCACCTCCTCAAAATGGTCGCCAATCATCAGAAGGATGGCATGGGCCAACACTTCGAGATAGTCGGTATGTTCGCCCTCCACCAATTCCTTGACCATCCGTTCCACGCTTGTGTAGTCTATGATCGTACCTTCACCCGCCTGCAAGTCCTCAAGATCAAACCCGTAATGAATTTCGAGGTCAATGAAAAGTGGCTGCCGTTCGGTCTTCTCATGATCATGGATGCCTATAAGGGCATTGGTCTCAAGATTTTTGATTCGAATTATCATTGCGATGCACTTCGTTGGTTGAGATGTTGGCGGGATGAGCCCTCGACTGCAGTTGGGCGCACCGGTGTTGAGGCAAAATAGAAGGATCACGACGAAAGAACAGCAAAAGTTTCTTTTCGATTACGATATGCGCAAAAAAAAAGCAGACCCCATGTCAAGGGACCTGCTCAAAACCCAAATTATTGCAAATGGGATTATTGTGTCGTCGTTGTCGATTCTGTCAAAATCTCTAAGAAATCACGATAAGAATTGTTCGCAGTTCAAAAAGCGTAACAACCTCTTATCGAGAGTCAAAATACCCCATTTTGGTGATGTCATGCTATCGCATGATGATGCGATCTAGAGCGAGAAGCGAGAAGCGAGAAGCGAGAAGCGAGAAGCGAGAAATTTGATAAGATGATCGAATGAATCAAATTGATCTGCGGTCAACGGTCAAATTTCAATCCTCTCCAAACGGTCTCCGCCACAATTCGATGACCCTCTGCGGTCGGATGGATGCCGTCAGGCAGGTTGAGCTCTTCCACACCGCCAACACCTTCCAAGATAAACGGGATCAATTCAACTTGTTTGTTGCGTGCTACACTGGGGTACACATCGGCAAAAGCCTCTGCGTAATCAGGTCCCAAATTTGGGGGGATTTGCATTCCGGCCAAAATGATTCTCACATTGGGATATCTCGCCCGAGTGCGGTCAATGATCTCCTCCAGATTACGCCGCGTGTCTTCGGGCGAGACTCCTCGAAGACCGTCGTTGCCGCCGAGTTCCAACACCATGATGTCTACCGGTTGCTGCAGCAGCCAATCGATGCGACGGAGCCCACCTGCGCTGGTCTCACCACTGAGTCCGGCGTTGACCGCCCTCCACGGGTGACCCAACGAATCAAGGCGCTGTTGGATGAGTGCCGGGAAGGCCTCCTGTTCATCGATACCGTATCCGGCAGTAATGCTGTCACCGAAAAAAAGGATGGTTTTCCGAGTATCAGAAGAGGACTCTGAAGCACTCGATTCCGTTGCGCGGGACTCATTTGTCTCTTTCGTTGCAACTTCGGTCTGGTTGGTGCAGGAGAGAGCTGTTGTTAACAATAGCAGTGGCAGAAGCCTGAGCAAGTGTTGCATGCTTTTAATTTATTTTCTGACCTTTTCCTCAAACATAGCAAAATTCAGCTTCGTTCGCCTGAGTCCGGAAGCCTGAAAACGATTCACACGGACCATTTGAAACTTACGACCCCATATTTGCGTTAACTTCCAAATATATTCACATAACGCCACGGCCATACTTACCTCAGATTCCTTAACAAAAGCATACCGTTCTGGCAACGGCGAATTGACCGTTCTTTCGGATGTGAGCTTCCATATCGAAAAAGGCTCGACAGCTGCAATTATTGGGCCTTCAGGTAGCGGAAAAACCACGTTGCTTGGACTGTGTGCCGGGCTCGACACTCCGACATCCGGTTCGGTTTCCATAAATGGCACTGTCATCTCCAATCTCAATGAGGATGAGAGAGCATCATTCCGAAATCAACACATTGGGTTCATATTCCAGAACTTTCAGCTCATACCGACGCTGACGGCACTTGAAAATGTTATGGTCCCTCTTGAACTGAGAGGCGAAAAAGGAGTGCGGCCAATGGCGGAGGCACTGCTCGACAGCGTCGGGCTAGCCGAACGCCGCCATCATTATCCAACTCAGCTTTCCGGAGGCGAACAGCAGCGTGTGGCCATAGCCAGGGCATTCATAAATAAACCGTCAATCTTGTTTGCCGACGAACCTACGGGAAATCTCGACGCAGACACTGGAGAATTGATCACCCGTCTCTTGTTTGACTTGAACCGTAAGCAAGGCACCACATTGGTCTTGGTCACACACAACCCGGAGCTGGCGAATATGACAGGGCGGGTTCTATCGTTACGTGGAGGAAAGTTGGTATCCGATTCCGCCGAAACGCCCTCCTTCATTGAGCAGACCCAGCACTCCTGATGTCATCACCCATCCTGAACCCATTTATATGGAAGACGGCCTGGCGAGATGGCCGTACCGAGAGAAGCAAGCTCCTTCTCTTCGCCTCGGCGATCATCATGGGTGTGGCTGCACTCGTGTCGGTGAACAGTTTTGGTGAAAACCTGGTTCGCGAGGTCGACAACCAGGCGAAATCCCTGCTTGGAGCGGACGTTGTCCTCAAC
>CAYZWQ010000218.1:0-4050 GCA_964481355.1 uncultured Chitinophagales bacterium | reverse complement strand
GTTGACATAAATTGGGAGGATTGGTGGCCAAAGTTCGTTGCCTCGTGCATCGTATGAGCATTGAACCACTCAGTACGAATCCGCGCTGTAAGCCCTGCGCTCAACCCACGATCCGGTGCATGATATGCGATCGTGGCACCAAGCTGAAACGAAGCAGTGTTGTGAAATGACGAGATCTTTACCGTCTCGAGCTTGATACGATCCTGAATCACAGCATTCAAATCCGTCGACATCAGGTGATTCCGACCGAGTCGGCGACTCAGATGGCCTGAAGTGCGAAACACACCCGTATTGATCAAGCCGTAGTTCGTCCACCATTGATATCCGATATTTGAGGCAACATTCCATCGCTGTGTGTACGCCATCAGCGTGCTGTTCAACGACGAAGTTGATCCGTATCCATAGGCTGTCGTCAGAAATGTGGTCTGAGAACGTAAAAATTTCGTTGGATGAAGGGAAGCACGCATGAAGCTGCTTCTTCGATCGAACCGAAGCGGAGCTCCGTTACTGTGGTTGTTGCGATTGTCCGATAATTCAATGGTGACAAATCTTGGATTCCAATACACCGCATAGATGGAATAGCCTTTGTCGGAGTTGAATTGACCTTGAACTTCCGTTGTGTGGGTCGGCCTCAGGACAAAGTCCGCGCCAAGCCGGCTTTTTAGCTGACTTCTGGCTGTAATTGCAGCTGTTTGGTGTATGCCCAATGTAATTCGGTTGTTTACTCCGTAATCAAGTTTGCCATACGATATCCGCGAGAAGTCGCCGACTCGGGGTCGCCCGATCAGAAACTGGTATTCCAGCCTCCTGCTTGGAATAATCTTGGTCGGAATGCGTATCCACATTTCGCCTTCCCTGGTCAACGACCCCGGTTCCGTTATCTGATATCGAAGCCTGTTCATCCCGTACTTCAATGGCGCATCGAACGTTATGGTGCCCGTTCCGTCAAAAATCTGATTGTGGAATCCAGTAATGGGTGAGTCCCACTCCACAATCGAGCCCTCTGCGGCCGTCAATCTGACACGCTCCGTGAATGTGGCCTCCCTCGACGAGAAGGGCTTGTTTGTGAGTTTGATTCCATGCAGGGCGTATCTTCGGTCTGAATCGTGCACGATTGACCCAAGTTCCAAAGTCGTAATCCAACCGATCTGTCTGCGTGGGTTTATGTACCAAGAATAGTCCAATGATTGGATCTTGTAGGAGTGATCCAACGTTTTGTTCATGGCTAAAGCAGCCACGTCGTAGGTGCCTCCGAAGACGTCTCCACCCATGGCAGCTTGCACATCAGGCATCGATGACGCATTTCCAGTACGCTGCACGATTAGATCGATGCGTTTCGCATTGATCCCAATGGATGGTTGATATTTTGGCGATTCCCATTTGAATGATGGATCGACTATAGCTGCTCGGCTAATTCTTTCCAACGCCTCATGGTAGGCCTTTGCTGGAAAATTGAAGTCATGAGGCAATCGAAGCTCCACGTTTGCCTTGTCGAACGTGAGCGGTATTCCCAAATTCAGTTCAATATCGAGGAGGCTTAGACAGGAGGAACCGGGTCTTGGGGTTCTGTACCCCAATTGATTCATCAAACTGTTTTCGAACACACAAAAACGGTCGGCATACATTCTTCCAGTGACCAAGCCAAACGTCTGAATGCCATTTGTCAGCAACATGTCGACTTCTTCATGGCGATCTTTCAATGGATCATCCTTGCCGGTGGTCGTGGAGGCGGCTAGGAGTTGAAATGACAACAGCGACAGTACAATAGCTAACGGCATACGTCACCCGGATTTGCCAAGTTTGACCTCAAATCGGGTGGATGATGTCACTTTCTGCGCTTGTATGAGAGGAATCAACGAATCATCTCTGTAGGTTGACATCGTGACCATGGCACGGTACAGCCCCGGTTTAAGCGCCAAGCTTGGTACGACATGCCGATATCTTGTTCCGACATACACGTTTGCAGGAATGGAATTCGAGTATAGAACTGTGCCATTCGAATCGGATATCTCGATAAGCGCTGTTCCCAACCATGCTGCAGGGCTAGACTTTTGTATGTCAAGGTCCACAAAGAGGCTGTCGTTTCGAACAAATGAACGCTGTGCTGCTATGTCGATGTCTGCGTTCAGGTCCCCTTTGCGGTACAGCAGCCCGGAAACGGTCCGTATTTCAAGACCCATTTGAGCGGTCATTGCTCTTTCGTCGATCGGAACAGCCTCAGATACGAGCTTTGCAGCCACAACAACCCTGGACCAGTACTCACCATCGGGCAGCGAATCGCTTGTTACCGATATGCGCACCAACTGATGCTCGCCGGCAGCGAGGATGAACCTTCTCGGTGAGAACCTCAGATGGGGCGAGATGCTGCGATGACTCAACGAGTCCATCGTAAGGAGCTTGAAGTTGCCCAACGAGTCGGTGCCGGGCACCGAGAAGTGTGAACTGATTTCAAATTCCATCGGTGTGGCATCGGCCGACATCCTGATGTACATTTCGGTCGATCTCGACGGTGCCTCGATCACAAATGCGTTGGGCGCAACGGAGTACTGCGCAACCGCCGGTTTCGGGCATGGCACACCGAATACAATCAAAAGTGCCCCGAACAAGGCTGAACCTGCAAAAAATTTGGGCTGCATTTTAGGATAGGTCATGGAAATGGTGTTCAAAAGCTGATTCTGGTCATGGTGATGATGATCGTGTTTGAATAGATACCGGATGAAGCGTCTGATGGCACATATATCGTTGCTCCCATCCTCACGACAACGTCCCTCGTTGAACTCTGGGTTGTGAATACGTTTGCCGGATCATGTTCAATGGGACCGACCCAGATTGCCCGGTAATACCAATAGACCGCATCGTCGGCCGAGAAGGTCAACGGCAGGCTGGTGCTCCCGTTTGTAAGACTTTCAGGCAACACAATGGACACTTGATAGGTGCCTGTAACTAAGCTTTGGCGATAATGGCACATAGCCTCTGTGGCATATTTGTCGACCGTCTTAGTCTGTCCCGGTACGAGAATCCCAAATTCAAGGGGTTTGTTCAGGCAAGCTTGTGCTAGCGATACGCCACTAGAGGTCATCGCAATGGTGCACGCCAGAGTTAAGGCCCTGACAGGTCTGAGCCAACAAATCGGGACGTGATTGAATAGCCTCATATCTCGAAAATGGTTATGTAGTAAATAGTCGTATCCAGATAGGGATTGATGGTGCAGATCATGGCTTTTCCCGACAGTTGATAACCGGAAAGCGTGGTATCAGCTCCGCATTTGACTACGAGTATGCGACCATCGACGCCGATAGAATGCGCAGACCGGGCAGTGCTGAGCAGCTCGATCATGTAATTTGCCCGACGAGGAGCCGTATCCGTCAAGAAGAGCTCCTTCACGGTGTGTTCCACCGTGAGGCCGCTTCCCACAGTTGCAGAGACCCTCAAAAAAGAGGATCCCTCCACTGTGGGATGTATGGTTGGTGGTGACTGGGCATATCCATTGTTGCAGCAGCCGCATGCCACGGCGAAAAGGATCACCCATCGTACGACGGCGTTGACCATGAGGTGTAAATTGTGGGTGACCCGATGCCAGGTGCCCGATCAGCTGTCAAGCCAAAGCAGCATAATAGAGTGTCAGGACAATTTGAGCCGAATATGCTCCCACCGTCTGGCCCACCGGAGGGTCTACCTTGGCTGCAAATCGGAACACAGCTGCCGTGTCGGTTTGGAGGATGTTCTCCAAACTGGTGCCCGGATTCGACGGATTGAAAGCCACTGCCGTGCCTCCGTCGGGGGTGTAACTTGCGTATTCCGTGCCGTCGAATAGGAGTGGGAGCGTGGCGCCGGCCGGCCCGACCAATTCGGCGGGATATTGAATCAACAACGTGAGGCCGTTCAAGTTTGATTTCGATATCGACAGTGTGCCGGCTTCGGGGTCGGGCGCCAGAAAGCCTTGCTCGCCGCCGCCGGCAAGCACAAATCCAAGGTCAAGGTGCGTCAGACTAACAACATTGATGGGCGAGAGGACGGTTGCCGTAACGTTCATATTCTGGACCTGCGCAC
>CAYZWQ010000217.1:0-4059 GCA_964481355.1 uncultured Chitinophagales bacterium | reverse complement strand
GGCGACCAAGCGACTCTTGGGTCCCCTCGGTAACATACTGCTGAACATAGCCTGTTTGTTCCATCAATGTGCGCACGGAGTCAATCATTGCGACTTCGCCCAGCTGCTCACGCACCTTTTCGATGATGCCCGTGAACTCGTTGATCCTCGATTTGGCAGGTTTGTAGACGTCGGTGGAATCGACGTCCTTTATGATTGTCCAAAGAGGCACCTGTTTTTGTCTTGCCACCGCGACCAAGTCGCTCATCGTCTTGTCGCCGATGCCGCGTGCCGGTTCGTTTATGATGCGCAGCAATGCTTCCTCGTCATTCGGGTTGACGAGCAGTTTCAGGTAGGCAATGACATCCTTTACTTCTTTGCGCTGATAAAACGACACGCCACCTACGAGCTGGTAGGGAATTCCCTTGCGTCGGAATGCCTCTTCAAAAAGACGGCTTTGGTAGTTCGTACGGTATAGAATGGCATACTCGTTGTAGTTGTATCCTGTGCGGATGCGGTGCTGGTGCAGCACGGATGCAATGCGGTTTGCCTCTTCCCGCTCATCGAAATGCTCATAAACGGCCACCGGTTCGCCTTGCTCGTTCTCGGTCCAGAGCGTCTTTTCCAACTGGCCCGAGTTTTGCTTGATCACCGAGTCGGCACATCTCAGGATCATGGACGTGGAACGGTAGTTCTGCTCGAGCGGTATGCGTGCCGCATCCGGATAGCTCTGCTCGAAATCGAGGATATTGCTGATGTCGGCACCCCTGAAGGAGTAGATGCTTTGAGCGTCGTCGCCCACGACGCAAAGATTGCGGTACTTTGATGACAGCAGGCTTGTGACTTTATATTGGGCGTGGTTCGTATCCTGGTACTCGTCGATCATGATGTACCGGAAACGGTCGTGCCAGCGCTCCAAGACCTCGGGATGCTGCTCGAAGAGCTCGATCGGTTTGATGAGCAGATCGTCAAAATCCATGGCATTGCTCTGCTTCAGCCTGGTTTCGTAAATGGGGTAGACCTTGGCTGCGACATCGTCCATGCTGCTGCGGATGTGCTGGGAGAACTCGTCGGAGGAAATCAGCGCGTTTTTGGCGGAGCTGATCCTGAACTTGATGGCCGAGGGCTTGACTTCGCGAGGATCGTAGTTGAGCTCCTTGATGATGTTGCGGATCACCTTTTCGCTGTCCTCGGAGTCATATATGCTGAACGTGTTTCTGTAGCCTATGAATTCGGCCTCGTAGCGGAGTATCCTTGAAAAGAGGCTGTGGAAGGTGCCCATCCAAAGATGGTTTGCCTCATCGCCGATCAGATGTTGGATACGCTCGCGCATCTCCCGGGCAGCCTTGTTCGTGAAGGTGAGTGCGAGCACTTGGCTGGCTCTGGCCTTGCGTTGATCAAGCAGGTAGGCCAACCGGTGGGTAAGCACCTTTGTCTTGCCGCTTCCGGCACCGGCAATGATGAGCAGGGGTCCATCCAGATGGGTCACAGCCTGCTTCTGTGCAGGGTTCAAGCCTTCGAGCAGAGCGTCGCCCGACGCGCTGAATAAATTCCCTGAGAGGCTCATCCTTGAAGTTGCTGTCGAATTTCGTTCAGACGTTCGAGCTTGGTCAACGTGTCGGATTGCTTCTGTCGCTCGTTTACCAGAACCTGCTCGGGTGCATTTGAGACAAACTTCTCGTTTCCGAGCTTGGCCTCAATGCCTTTCAGGAAACCCTCAAGCCGAGAGATTTCCTTGCCCACACGATCTAGCTCCTTGTCAAGGTCTATGAGACCCTCGAGAGGCACGTAAACACCCACTCTCCCTGCCATTGCTGCAGCCGATTTCGCGGGTTTATCAACGTTATTGCCTGCGACAAAACCATCGAGTTTGAGCACTTTTCTGAAGACCGGCTCCAGTGCAGACAATGTTTCTGCGACTCCGGTTTCGTCCGTTTGAAGCACAATCGACACTTTGGCGCCGGCGTTGACCTGCATTTCGGCCCTTATGGCTCGAACTGCCGCAACGATCTCGCTCATCATGTCGAACGCCTGAAGCCTGGTGGTGTCGACATCACGCTGCTCCGGCCATGTGCTCAACATGACGGTTTCGCTTTCGCCACGATCGGAAAGGTGCATCCAAAGCTCATCGGTGATGAACGGCATGAAAGGGTGCAGGATCCTGAGCAGACGGTCGAAGAAGTCTGTCGTAGCCTTGAAAGTGGCCGATGCCATCGGCTCGCCGAACGGCGGTTTGACCAGCTCGAGATACCAGGAACAGAAATCGTCCCAAAAAAGCTTGTACACCGCCATGAGTGCATCAGAGAGGCGCAGGTTGGCGAAATGGTCTTCGATGACGGCCAATTCCCGGTTGAGATTGGCCTCAAACCACTCCGCTGCAAATGCAGACTGAGCGCTCACTGGGGTTGTATCGTCAACTGTCCAGCTTTTCACCAGACGGAATGCATTCCATATTTTGTTGGCAAAATTGCGTCCCTGCTCGCACAACGACTCGTCGAAAAGAATGTCGTTACCAGCTGGGGCGCTAAGCAACATGCCCATTCGCACACCGTCGGCTCCGTAGGTTGCAATCAGGTCGAGCGGATCGGGCGAGTTGCCAAGCGATTTCGACATCTTGCGCCCCTGCTTGTCGCGTACGATCCCGTGAAGGTATACGGCATCAAAGGGTTTCTCACCTCGCCACTCGTAGCCGGCCATGACCATCCTTGCGACCCAAAAGAACAAAATCTCAGGTGCAGTCACAAGAATTTTGGTGGGGTAGTAGTACTTGATGTCCTCGTTGTCCGGATCTTTCAGCCCGTCGAACACGGATATCGGCCACAGCCAGCTCGAGAACCAGGTGTCAAGGACGTCTTCGTCCTGGGTGATGTCGTCAGCCGTGATGCCGGGCTTTGATTCGGCGAACAGCACCAGCGCCTCTTCGGCTGTCTTGGCAACCACGACGTCACCGTCGGACGTGTACCATGCCGGGATGCGATGCCCCCACCACAGCTGCCGTGAGATGCACCAGTCGCGGATGTTCTCCATCCAGTGGCGGTAGGTATTCTTGAACTTGTCGGGATAAAGCGCAATCTCGCCGCTCAACACGGCGTCGAGCGCCGGTTTGGCCATTTCGTCCATCTTGCAGAACCACTGAAGGGAGAGACGGGGCTCGATGACCTCGTTGGTCCGCTCCGAATAGCCGACGTTGCTCTTCATTTCCTCGACCTTCATGATGTGGCCGAGTTCTTCGAGTGCGGTCACCATGGCTTTTCGAGCCGCGAAACGGTCGAGCCCTTGCCATTTGCCCCCATGCTCGTTGAGCGTCCCATTCGGGTTGAGCATGTCGATCACTTCGAGTCCGTGTTTCACTCCCAAGTCGTAATCGTTGGCATCGTGGGCTGGTGTTACCTTCAGAGCGCCGGTTCCAAATTCGCGCTCGACATATTCGTCGAAAATAACGGGTACGTTACGGCCTGTGAGCGGGACTTCAATACGAGCCCCTGCAAGTTTGGAGTAGCGCTCATCTTCCGGATGCACGCACAGCGCGGTGTCGGCAGGGATGGTTTCGGGTCGCGTCGTGGCGATCACCACCCAGTCGTCCGTCCCTGCAATCCTGTAGCGAACGTAATAGAGCTTGGCGTTCACCTCCTTGTATAGAACTTCTTCGTCCGACACGGCCGTAAGCGCCTTCGGGTCCCAGTTGACAATGCGGTGACCGCGGTAGATATGGCCCTTCTTGTGCAAGTCGATGAAGACATCAATCACTGAATCCGACAGATCGGGCTCCATCGTGAACCGTGTGCGTTCCCAATCGCAAGATGCCCCAAGCTTTTTGAGCTGCTCAAGGATAATGCCGCCATGTTTTTCGGTCCACTCCCACGCGTGTCCTAGAAAGGCGTCACGTCCTATGTCGCCTTTGCTGATGCCCTGGTCGCGCAACTTGTGCACTACCTTTGCCTCTGTTGCAATGGATGCATGGTCTGTTCCGGGAACCCAGCATGCATTGTACCCCTGCATACGTGCACGACGGACCAACACGTCTTGGATGGTGTTGTTGAGCATGTGGCCCATGTGGAGAACACCGGTCACATTCGGCGG
>CAYZWQ010000216.1:0-4091 GCA_964481355.1 uncultured Chitinophagales bacterium | reverse complement strand
ATGAATCCTTCGTTCGTTCGGTCGGGTCAGAACCAATATTTTGGGAGCATCGACCCTTTTTCGGTCGATCAGATCGACGTCTTTCGTGGACCGATATCCACATTTTACGGAAGTGACGCCTTGTCGGGCGGTGTCAATGTCCAACCAAGAATCGCCCAGCTGTCCAGCATATCCCGATGGAACGGCAGACTGCAATCGCAGCTGAATCTTGCCGGAAACGGCGAAAAAACGCTGCATGCTGAAATTGGCAGGTCATCGAAGAAGATTTCGGCAGCGTTCGCGGGCACATTCAGGGATTTCAGCTACTACAAGATGAGCCAGGGTGTCGATTCAAGGCTTTATTTTCCCTACAACCGTAACCTTACCGAGAGTGATTTCACCTATCAGGCCGTGAATGGTTCGATGAGATTGTCCGTTTCGCCAAGAACCACGGTTGAGGCTATTATTTTCGGCAGCACGATACCCGACGCACCCCGTTGGGACAGAATGATCGTAGGCTACAGCGACTCTGATTCTCCGTCCAGATACTATGATTCAAACACCTCGCCGCTTACGTTCACGGCTTCTCAAGTGGAGCTGATGCACCAAGTCGGGAAGCCTTGGATCAACAACCTGCGTCTGCATGCCGGTTACCACCAGTTAAAAGATTTCCGCAGATCGGTGCGATACAATGAGTCGCCAAGTTTGCGCAATGCGTATCACAACGGCTCGCCAAGCAACGTGGAGACGCACGAGAACAACACCAGCAACCAGCTCCATGTTTCTGCTGACCTCAAGACACTGCTTGGGAAATCAACCCTTCTGTCTTGGGGAGCAGATGTCAGTTACGACCAGACCGGCAGCAGGCAGTTTCAGCACATCCACGATAGCAATTACGAAATTGACGTCCTCTCGCGCTTCCCCGACGGATCTGAATACCTGCAAACGGGATTATTTGTTCACATGTATCACGATGGGTATCCTGGGTGGACACTTGAGGGAGGCCTGCGGCTTTCTGCGACCTACGCGAATCTACCCATGGAAGGGGTATTGTCTGAACGAGCATTCGACCCCTACAGCCAGTGGTTCTCGCAAGTTACGGGTTCTGCGGGCGCCAGTTACAAACTTGCGGAAAACACCTTTCTCGTCGGTAATGTTGGGACGGGTTTCAGGGCTCCGAATGTGGCAGACTTATCTGAGGTGGGTATCAGGCGCAGCGACCTGTATCAGAGTGCCAACCCGGATTTGAAACCAGAGCAATCCGTTAATGTGGACATGGGCATTCGTGTCGGGGCCGACCATCTGAGGGCCGAGCTAAGCGGATTTATGATCCATTACTTCGACAAGATTGACGTACAGTATACCGGAGAGGTTGTCGACAACCTCGGTCGGCGGGTAGTTGATGGACGTAAACCCGACTCCGGGAATGACCTCTATTACGAGTCGGTGTCCGTCAATGCCAGCAGCATGAATCTCGCCGGCATTGAGAGTAAGCTTCAAGGCATGATTAGCGATGTATTGCGAGCCGGCATGATTGCGAACTACACCTATGGCCGCATCCGAAACGCCGACGGCATTCGAGACTACGTGGATCGGATCCCTCCGGCAAACGGAATCGTGTTCCTTGAGGTGCATGCAGTTGATCGCAGGGTCCGCTTGCGTCCACAGGCAAGATTTGCACTCGCCAAAAGGAGGCTCTCTTCCGAGGAGGTCGGCGACGACCGCATATCGCCTGACGGCACCGACGGGTTTGCCAACATTCAGGTGATCTCCACCATTGACCTGCACCGATCGCTCCAGTTGCGCATATTCGCCGACAACATCACGAACGTCGCCTACAGGGAACACGCATCAACACTCGACGGGATGCAGCGCAACATCACCTTCAGCCTGAATTACGCATTCTAGGCACCGGAAATCTGACGCAGCCTACTGAACCATGCCACGATGAGCCCTCCGGCAATCACCACCATGGCAATAACCGATGCGAATGGCGGGATTTCAGAAAAGAAGATGATGGCGGCCATGGTCGCAAGGATCGGTTCCACCAATATGCTCATAGAAAGCATGGTAGGTTGGATATATTTCACGGCATAGTTCATGGATCCGTGTCCGATGAGTTGGGGTCCCAAGGCCAAAGCTAAAGATGCAAGCCAGAAGGATGCCCCCTCTCCCATTGGGAAGCCAACTGCGACAAAGACAGCGACACAAAAAACGGCAGACCACGTGTAAACGGGGAAAATATACTCTAGCCAACCCGCTTTTTTGCGGAGCTCTTGGCCAACAAGGATGTAGACTACAAATGCCACCGCCGCCATGAAAGCCATCGTATTCCCCAATACCGGGTTACTGCCAATTGAGGATGTCTGGTCAGTGAGTCCAAGCATCGCCGAGCCGGCGAACGCTATTATGACGCCCATCCACACTCCGAGAGCAAACCGAAATTTGAAAAAGATTCTCTCGGCTATGATGAGAATAATGGGATGAACACAAACCAATACCGATGCCGAGGCGACGGAGGTGTAACTCAACGAAGCCGTCCACAGCGTGAAGTGAAGCCCCAGGCAGATTCCGGCAAGGGCGAACAAGAAGCCGTCGCGACCACTGAACGGCGTGCGACTGGAGACCGGGCGAGTCCAATAAAACGGGAGCAGGATCAGAAAGGCCCCGACTGTTCGAACCATTACAACGGCAATCGGATCTGCATCAGCAAAACGTACCAAGATGGCAGCAAGCCCGAACATGATCAAGCCCGCAGAGAGGCTCCCGACCAGCTTGAATGCGGAGGGTCTGAGCATGGCGTCGAAGTGTTAGCGTAGCCTGTCGATCGACCTGACCAACTGCTCATCCTTGCGTATGTAGATGAGTGCGACGACCATGAACAAAAATGCCACTGCGGGCAACAAGATTGACATCCCCTCGTCAATAAGATGGGTACCAATGCCACCCATCGAGAAAAGGACGCCGGTGCTAAAGCCCAAGCCCAATACTTGGAAGATTAACCCTCGACGGAGCCATACCATCTGGTTACGGCGATTCTTGAACATAACGATGACCTTTGCGGCAGTGACCGTTGCAATTCCCACACCGGCAAGAATGCCAGACATGATCCAAGATGCGGGATCTTCAGCTGCACGCTCAAACAATGGTGAAAACAAGTAGGCCGCATTTAACACGACGGCCAAAGCTAAGAATACGTGTTGAATTCGTTGAATCACTGTCTTGAACAGGTAAGAGTTTACGACGACGGACAGACCTTGAAGATACCACTTTACGGTATAATTCGTAGAAGATTCAAAAAAAATGCCACCCTGATGTGGGGTGGCATTTTCTGAATGCGACATCAGGCAGATGGGCTTGGTTGAATGCGTCCGACGGCGCTAGCCGCGTACACTTCGTCTTCAACCTCGACTTCACTTGATGGGATGCGATGCTTCGAAGTGCCGTTCGATATTGCAGCTGCGGCCAACTTGGTCTCTTTTCGGTCGTAAAAATACCGTTTCATCCTGCGTTCTGCCGAATCGAAGAGCGAGTAAAGCACAGGCACCAAAATCAATGTGATCAGAGTCGAGAAGGACAAGCCGACGATAACCGCTATGGCCATTGGGGCCCACCACGCAGCTTGGGCACCGCCCGAATACACATATAGGTGCATGTTGCTGAAGAACTCGACCGGATTGCTGAAGAACGTGAGGAAGTCGAAGTTAAAGCCCGTGGCAAGGGGCACAAGTCCAAGCACCGTCGTGATCGCCGTGAGAATGACAGGACGAAAGCGCGTCATCCCTCCCTGTAGCAGCGCGTCGTATACGCCGAGTCCGTCGCGCGTCCTCAGGATGTCGACATAGTCGATGAGCACGATCGCGTTGTTGACGACAACCCCGGCAAGCGATATGATCCCGATACCCGTCATGATAATGCCGAACGGCATCTGGAACACCACCAATCCATAAAGTACGCCACCGACCGACATGATCACCGAAGTGAGCACGATGAGCGGCTTCACCAAGGAATTGAACTGCGATACCAAGATAAATGTGATCAGGAACAAGGCGATCAAGAAGGCCAACGTGAGGAACTCCTGAGCGTCGTCCTGTTCCTGCTGCTGACCGGTC
>CAYZWQ010000215.1:0-4110 GCA_964481355.1 uncultured Chitinophagales bacterium | reverse complement strand
GATGGCTGCTGATGATGGCGGGTTTTCGCATCCTGAAGGCAATCGCAATCTGCCTCAGGCACTGGTCCACAGGATCACTGATTGTGGCATTCTGAATGGATGGTTCAAAAAGCACATTTCTGACCAAGTAGCGCTGATTCCAGCGATTTCTCTTGCCCGTGTAGTGCCTGTGATATCGTTTTGGTCCAACAATACCCGGTTCCGTCATGGTCCGGATTCCCTGAATATATCGAACACCCAATGTGTGGACCGATGCATCAAAATCGGGACTCCACATGTAATTGGGAGGAATGATGGATTCCGACCGATACCCGAATTGCTCCTCAAAGAGTTTGAGCCCCTCCAGATAGGTCGCCAGCTTGTCTTTTTTGTCATCTTCGGAGTCATAGGCCATCGCCTCGACGAACGGATTTCCGTAATAAGAGCCGTCGCGCGACATCGAGCCTGGCATTCGGTTTTCGAATCCCCAATGAGCCACTTCATCCCCAGCTTGCAGTGCTTTCATAAACAGGCTTACGTTCAGGTGCTCACGCGCATGGAACTGCGGGAAGAAAATCCTGTTGGCCATCCCCTGCTGCCAGATCCTAAAATTATCGGCGTGTTTGGGGTAGCGTTTGAATGTTGCCGTGATCGGCTCGTAATGGTAACGTCGGTATGCGTCATCCTCGATTTTTTCAAAATCTGGATTTGCCACGACGCAATTGGAAGTCAGGACCGGATGGTTGCCATGAATGTCCTTGTATTGGGCGAGCACATCGAAGAGCAATTCGAGGTCGTCCTGGCTGAGCAATGAATCGTAACGCTCGTAGGCGATTGTGTCGACGGGGAAACCTGCCTTCAGGCATTTTTCATAAACCTCGCGCGAAGGCATCCGGATACTGCCCCAATCGTCGCTCTCTATCACGACGATCTTGCGATTGGTCCGCCAACCGGGTAGTTGGGCCAAATATGACTTTAATTGGTTCAACATCGATCAGGAGGGCATTTTACGCTGTATATTCGAGCTCATAGCAGGGTAATGGGGTCGATTGTGATGTTATTAGAGGCCTCGGCGCGTTGCTGATGACGTTATATCGCCCAAATGTAACAAATATGATAGCCATTCATAAAAGCGACATCGGTTTTCATCCCCGATGGGTGGCATATTGCCAAACCCACGGGATCCCCCATAAATTGGTTGACTGCTATTCAAATGAACTTGTGAAGGACCTCGAAGATTGTGAAGCCCTGATGTGGCATCACAGCCATATCAATCCAACCGACGTGATTGTGGCAAAACAAATCCTGTTTGCGCTCGAACATACGGGTTTGACGGTTTTTCCTGATTTTCGCACATCGTGGCACTTTGACGATAAAGTCGGCCAGAAGTACCTGTTTGAACGTATCGGTGCGCCGTTGGTGGACACCTATGTGCTTTTTTCAAAAGAGGACGCCCTCAAGTGGGCCAACACTGCCATGTTCCCCAAAGTCTTCAAACTGCGAACCGGTGCAGGATCCTCAAATGTGAGACTCGTTCCAAATAAATCGTCGGCTGTCAAAATCATCCACAAGGCATTTCGGAAAGGTTTTCCAAACTACGACTCAGTGGGCAGTTTAAAGGACCGATACCGAAAGTGGCGAATGAACATGTCTCCACTTTCAGATGTGGCGAAAGGAGTAGCCAGAATCTTTATCCCACCAATGTACGCGGTAACAACAGGAAGAGAGGTCGGCTATGCCTACTTTCAGGACTTTGTTCCGAACAATGGTTTTGACACACGGGTAATCGTGATCGATGGCAAAGCATTTGCCATCAAGCGCATGGTTCGTGAGAACGATTTTCGAGCTTCGGGATCTGGTCAGATTCTTTATGAAAAAGACGGAATCGATGAACGCTGTGTTGAGGTATCCTTCGACTTGACCTCAAGACTTCAATCGAAGTGTGCGGCGTTCGATTACGTTTTCGATGCGGACAACCAACCCCGCCTCATTGAGATCAGCTACGGATTTCCCCATCAAGCTTACGCCGCCTGTCCAGGTTACTGGGATTCTGGCATGAACTGGATCGAGGAAAAAATTCATCCATGCGATTGGATGGTTGAGGCCGTTCTAAAAGAGATCGAAATGAAAAAAGCAACGAATTAAGAAACAGGCCAATATCCGCATAAGGAATTGACATGATGCTTGAGCAACACATCATGTACGAATAAGACTTTCCTGCGCACCGATCAGCTCCTCCCTGAAGCGTTTGAAATTCCTTTCTGCATCAAACTGTTCCAAAAAGTCAGCTGACACAACAAATTTTTCCGCATACGCTGGATCTTCGATGCATCGAACAATTTCAGCAGATGCATTTCCGGCATTCATCGGGTCGAGAAGCAATCCTTTCATTTCTGATGGCATCATCTCTTGGATGGGTGGGATGTTGGATGTCAACACAGGCAAGCCTGCCATCATGGCCTCGATCAAGGCATTGGGTTGACCCTCGGTAATGGAGGGGAAATAGAAGAGATCCATTGCTTTATAGAGCATTGGCAGATTATCCTGGAGTCCGAGTCCGACGCAGATGTCCTGAATTCCGTGTGATTTGAGCCTTTCCTGAAATGCTTCACTGTCGGTGCCCTTGCCTGCAAAAACAAAGTTCACCATACAATTCGATGTTTTCAGCATTCGAGCGACCTTGAAAATCGTTTCGTGGTTTTTCGACCAATCATACCTCCCAATGTGCCCGACAATGAAACGATCGGTTGGCAATTCGAATGTTGATCTTGCAGCAGGTTTGTCAATGTCCAATTGATATGCTGAATAATCAACCCCGTTGGGAATGATCCCAAAACGATGATCATCCTTGATTTTTGGGAAAAAAAAATCAAGTGCATGCTGAGAATTCGACAGAATCCGCGTTGAATGAGCTTTGACCAATTGGTTCACCCATCGGTTATACGCCAGTCTCAAGGTTGTTTCTTTGAATGCATTGGACGACCGACGAAAGAAGGCGATTCGGTTCGGCACACCGGCCAGGTGCGCCAAAAGCATCGTAGGACCGGCAAAATTGCCCCCAACATCACATACCGCGTCAAACCGTTGTTGGACGAAGAATTTGTAGGTTTTATACCAATCAAAGGGATTCAGATGGCCGATCGGCTGGAAATGGATCGACGCGTCCGTACGCCGATACAGCTCATAAAGATCGCCTTTGTGCCTGGATCGCACAAAGACGGTAACAGAGTCGCCTTCACGTACGTACTGCAAAAAGCGTAGCACGTAATTTTCGACACCCCCTGCATGTAATCCAGGCAGTATGATACAGATGGTGCCCATCAGAAGATCGATTTCAACACGTCGTTGAGCGAAAGATTTTCACCAATGGTAAACAGAGCCACGATCGGGTTTCCAACTATGGTCGTCAAACTGGTAAGGTAAAGTCCCTCCCTGAGTGAAACGATAATAAACAGCAGCAGTAACGGAATTGCAGCTTTTATGGCATATTGCATCACCTTTTCCTGCCGCTCATTCTGTATGTAAATCGTCAGTATGGCAGTAGCCAACAAAGCTGCAGGGCCAACATAGCGACCTCCCGAAGGTATGCTCGACATGAAGTTCCCTACACCAAACAAGAGATAGGTGAAGCTGAGGGCTCGGGCATTGTTGATGTCCTGCTTTATCAAGTGCCTGGACCTTAAATAAAGGATAATCAGAAACGCCATCAAGCTCCAATGAAGCGCCCGGATGTATAGCCAAGCATACCAGACCATACCTGGATTCTGAGGCTCGGAGTTGCGAAGTCGTAATATATATTCTTCGTTTCGGTAGCCCGTTGTTCTTTCTGCGATGATTTCTGGTGCATACGTGTCAATCACAAAGTTGAACTGTTCGATATTGATCTCGCTCACAACGATCGAAATAATGAAGAATGCAAAAAATGGGGTCAGGTAGTTGTTCAGAATGGGGCGAGCAAAGGCGAATACGGCCAAAACTAAAACGGGTAGGATAAACGCGAAATGAAACAGAATGGGAGACAGAAAACACCATATCAAGGTCTTTTTCTTCCCGTTGAACAGATAGGGCAACTAACCCTAGATGAACATATGAGCCGCCGTCCAAAACCTGAACGTATTCATGTACCAAAGA
>CAYZWQ010000214.1:0-4116 GCA_964481355.1 uncultured Chitinophagales bacterium | reverse complement strand
TTGCCGCTGCGGTCTATGACGAGTGTTCTGGGGATGTCGAACGTCTCGAAATTCCCAGACTCCACGACATCGAAGCCGAACCTGCGGAGTCGCTCCGTGAAGCGGGACGCCACTCCAGGCACGCCGCAACCGTTCATGACCTCGACTTGTATGGCCTGGGCGATCAGTCGCCACTCTTCGGGGTTGCCGATGCGCTCAGGCTCAACACGAGGCGTAATCACTCTGGATGCTAACGCAACGAGCAAGATAAGAAGAATGGCACTAAGAATAGTGATGAGTGCATTCAGCGAAAAAACGGTAGACCTGTCTTTGGTCATCCGCGAATTGCCCTAGTAGTATGGAAAAAATGGGTTGCTTGCGGCACTCCAGGGGTTGTTACGGTTGCGGAAGCTGTTGTTGCCGAATCCATAACGGTCGTAGGGGCCGCCATAGCTGCCGTAGGGCATCTGCGAGAAGGAGACCGAGATGTTGCTGTTTTGGCCAAGGCGGTAATTCAATTCTGCGTTTCGCACCATGAAGCGCATCTCGTTGCCCTGGGTCATCAGGCCGTTACCGAAAGGGGAGTGGGCCATCGAAAGGTCAAGGCGGCCGTTGAGGCGGTCGCTAAAACCGAACATCATGGTGTTGGTGTACATGTTCTGGTTGAACGCCTGACCACCGAACGAAGTGAAACTCACTTCATAGGCATGGTTCATGCTGAACGCCACATTCCCCAGAATCCGCTTTTGATTGGTGTCTGTTTTGATGATGCTGCCCGTCCAGTCGCCGGCACGAGGGATATCGTTCACAAACTGTGCGGCGGCCGAAGTGGCCGTCATCATGAGAATGGCAAGGGATATCGACAGAACTAAGCGCTTCATAGAAGAAAAATTACTGCTAGCAGATTATACAGTAGAATACGCCAATAAAGCCGATTTATTACTAAAAAGCAAGGAAAATCGACCTAATATATCGACCCTGCACGTGCCCAAGATCGAATATTACTTTACAAGGGGGCATCAACTCCGTATTTTAGCAAACTTTTGGGAAGATAAAAAGATTATTTACGCTTAAGACGAGTCCTTTCCCAATCCACAACAACCGGAATTTCCCCAAATGAAATTAACGGATTTCAAGTATGACAGCGAAAAGGCGAAGGTGCCCCAGCAGGGGGCAGAACCTCGCGACGCTGCAAAGCTGATGGTGGTGAAGCGAGCCACAGGCGAAATCATCCACGACAAGATCAGCAACCTTGGCGCATACGTGCACCAGGGAGACTGCATCGTGTACAACGACACCAAGGTCTTCCCTGCGCGTCTTCGTGGAAAAAAGGAAAAGACGGAGGCCAGTGTCGAGGTGTTTCTTCTCAGGGAACTGCAGCCCGAGAACATGTTGTGGGACGTGCTTGTGGAGCCGGCGAGGAAAATCCGCATCGGAAACAAACTCTATTTCGGCGACGAGCTGGTTGCCGAGGTCGTCGACAACACCACCTCGAGGGGACGCACCATCCGTTTTCTTTTCGACGGACCCAACAATGAGCTATATGACATCCTCGACCAGATAGGGGAGATGCCACTTCCGCCCTACATCAAAAGGAAGCCCGAGGAGGAGGACAAGAAAAGGTACCAGTCGATATTTGCGCGTGAGCGTGGCGCCGTTGCCGCCCCGACAGCAACTCTTCACTTCACCGAGCAGTTGGTGGGCACGCTCGAAGGCCAAGGGGTCGAAATGGTCCCTGTGACCCTCCACATCGGGTGGGGAACTTACCGTGCTGTAGAGGTCGAAGACCTTACCAAGCACAGGATGGACAGCGAGAATTACAATATCTCTGAACTGTCGACCGAAGTCATTAACTCCGTGCTGCAGAACCGCAAGCAGAAGGTGGTGGTTTGCGGCAGCAGCACCGTCAGGGCGCTCGAGACCAGCATAACGGCAAACGGTCTGCTGAAGCCATCGACGGGATGGACCGACAAGTTCATCTATCCGCCGTATGATTTCAAGGTGACGCAGGCCCTGCTCACGAACTTTCACCAGCCTGAGTCTACACTGATGATGATGAGCGCGGCGTTTTGCGGCTATGACCTCATGATGAAAGCCTATCAAGAAGCCATCGCCAAGAAGTACCGTTTCTTTGCATTTGGCGACGCGCTGCTGATCCTCTGATTTCATGAGCCGCCCCTGGTCTGTCTCCGTTATCATACCGGCCGCCGGTATCGGAAGCCGGATGGGGGCACCGGTACCCAAACAGTACATCGAGGTCGACGGAATGTCGATCTTGAAACGCACGGTCATGGTATTTGCCGGCATCGACTACGTCAGTCAGGTGGTCATTGCATGCGACCCAGAGTATACGGGCGGCTTGCGGGCGGAGCTTGGAGGGCTTTTTCCTGATTCCTCATCGTTGCTCTTCGCCGAGGGCGGCGCCCAACGCCAGGATTCAGTGCGCAACGCCCTTATGCACCCGTCGCTGAACGGAACGCTGGTGGCGATCCACGACGCGGTGAGGCCAAATGTTTCGCAAAGCCTTGTCGACCGAGTATGCGAAACCGCAGCCATGTGCGGGGCCTGCATCCCCGCACTGCCGGCGCACGACACGGTGAAACGTTCTGACGGCGGCATGCGTATAAGCGAGACGCTGCCCCGCCAGCAGGTGTGGCTTGCCCAGACGCCGCAGGTGTTCGAGACGGGTCTCATCCGACGTGCCCACGAAAAAGCCCATGCGGATGGGTTTGTGGGCACGGATGACGCATCATTGGTCGAATATGCCGGCGGTGAGGTCGTGCTGGTGGAGGGGGAGCCCGGCAACATCAAAATCACAACCCCGGAAGACTTGACCTACATCAATGCCATGATCAATGCGCCCAGACCTCCGGACATCCGAGTCGGATACGGATATGACGTTCATCGCCTCAAGGAGGGCCGCAAGCTTTTTCTGGGCGGGGTCGACATCCCAAACGACATGGGATTGCTTGGCCACTCGGATGCGGACGCCCTGCTGCATGCTATAACAGACGCTATCATAGGAGCGTTGGCGCTGGGCGACATCGGGAGTCACTTCCCCGACACCGATCCAACCAACAAGGATCTCGACAGTCGAATATTCCTGCGACGGGCCGTGGAGCTGGCGGGTGAGAGAGGTTACTATCTTGGCAACATCGACTCAACGGTCGTAGCTGAGAGGCCCAAGCTGCGCCCGCACATTGACGCCATGAGGGCGGCCATCGCCAAGGAGACGGGGCTCGGTGAAGACAGGGTGTCGGTCAAGGCGACCACGTCCGAGAAGATGGGGTTCGTGGGGAGGGGTGAGGGGATGGCGGCCATGGCCACGGTTCTTTTGGTCGGAAGGGCCTAGCATGGAGGAGCTGCTTCGAACGTTCACCGAATGGTTGACCATGCTCCATCCGTCCGTGATCGTGCTGCTCATCTCGCTCGTCGCCTACCTGGAGAATGTCGTGCCTCCCATCCCCGGCGACCTTGTGGTCGTGTTCGCCGGCTTTCTGGCGTCGGAGGGCATCATTCGCGTGCTCCCGGTGTACATGGGCACGACGGTCGCCAGCGTCGTCGGATTCTTGAGCATGTACTATGCGGGTGTCTACCTGCGGGGCAAGTCGAAGCAGCTGAGCGACCCGAAGTTCTGGATGCGGCGATTTTTGGATCCCAAACACCTGAAGAAGGCCAGGGTATGGATGAACCGCTGGGGCCAGTGGGTGGTGGTGGGCAACCGTTTCCTTGCCGGCACCCGCTCGGTCATTGCGTTGACCGCAGGGTACAGCCGCACGAATCTGGCCATCACGAGCGTGAGTTCGTTTGTGAGCTCGTTGCTGTGGAACGGGCTGCTGCTGTTTGCGGGGTACCTGATCCATGAGAACTGGCAGTTGATAGGCGATTATCTGTCCATATACAGCCGCACTATCTTGGTGTTGATTGCCGTTGTGGTGGGAGCGTCGTGGTATGTGCGCAGGAGGCGGCGGCTCCGGCGCATCGCGGGTCCGAATTGAGGTGTGGAGATATTTTTTAATTGGCTGTATTGACTGCGAACGATACTCTGCCTATATTTCAGATCTTTGCAATTTGCAAAATTAGCTGGTGTAGCTCAGTTGGTAGAGCAGCGGTTTTGTAAACCGCCGGTCGTAGGTT
>CAYZWQ010000213.1:0-4168 GCA_964481355.1 uncultured Chitinophagales bacterium | reverse complement strand
GTTAAAGTGAGATGTCTCGCTTCGCTCGACATTACTTCAATTATGCCGAGTTCAACGAGGCATCTTAACTTCTTTTTTTTAAGTGCAGCGTTGTCATTGTGAGTTGACACACCGAAGGCGGAGCCGAGGTGTCGACGAACAATCTTCTTCATTAATACAAAAAGTGCAGCGTTGTCATTGTGAGCTGACACGCCGAGGGCGAAGCCCGAGGTGTCGGCGAAGGACCTTCTTCAGATGCGTGTTGCGTAGCTAGGTGTCGGCGAAGGACCTTTTGATCGCAACGAAATGTCGGCGAAGGAACTGCGTCACGCCATCCTCATGAACGGCGAGCCGACGTCACGGGTCCATGTTCCGCCCGTGAAATCTGGCACAGCAACTGCTGAGCTTCCGTTCAGTACCGATATCTCGCTCAGTGGTGTCACGGCGCTCCACAGGATGGAGTCGTAGAGGCTGATGTCGAGGAAGTCGCCACGGTTAAGGCAGTCGATGAGCCGGTAGATCATCACAAAATCCATGCCGCCATGACCAGCCTCGTTCTCCTTGATCTGCTCCTGCAAGCGCGCCCAAATGGGATGGTCGTAGCGCTCGCGGTACGACTTGTAGTCGTCGGCATTCAGCCAGCGGTGTCCCCACGCCGTGAGCTCCTCCGGATCGACATACAGCCTGGATGGATACCCCTGATGCACGGCTTTGGTGCCGCTCACCAAGTTGATGCGGCTGTATGGACGTCCCGTATACACATCGTGCTGCAGCATGATGGTGCGTCCAAGTTTGGTCTTGATGAGCGTGGTGTTCATGTCGCCACCGGTAATGTTCAGCTCAATGCCCTTCTTTTTGGCTGCGGCCGCCAACGACGACTGCTTGCTGGTCATCGACACCAATGTGTCGTAGGTGTCGCCGCGTCCGATGTCGAAATACGCCGAAATTGGACCCAAGCCGTGGGTGGTGTAAAAATTACCCTCTCGGTTGATCTGCTGCTTCAAACGCCACTGCTCCTCGTAATACTTCTCATCGAGAAGCAACCAACGCAGATCGTGGATGTAGGCGCCCTCTGCATGGTTCAGCTCGCCAAACACACCTTCATGGATCATGTTCAGGATCCACAGCTCCTCGCCGTTGTAGTTGCAGTTTTCCATCATCATGCAATGGCGTTGGGTGCGTTCTGAGACTTCGATCAGCTTCCAACAGTCTTCCAAGGTGGTCGCAATGGGCACTTCGGATGCCACGTGTTTGCCGTGCTCCATGGCGTGGACGCTCATCGGGGTGTGCATGTCCCACGGGGTGCAGATCACCACCAGGTCGATGTCGTCGCGTTCGCAGAGCTTCTTCCATTCGTCGGGCGACCCGTGGTACAGTGTGGCGGGCGATGTCTGGAAAGTGGACAGATACTCTTGGCTTTTGGTCACTTTCTCCTCCCGGAGGTCGGACATGGCCACGATCTCCGCCTTGCCGTTGCGCACGAGCCAGTTGAACATCTGCAACAGCACCGATCCACGGTTTCCCATGCCGATGATGCCCACACGCACCTTGGCAATCGGGTTGTCGCGATACTCGAACATGCTGCCGGTAACGTTCATGCCTGATGGCGGGGCCAAGGGATCAACTACCTGATCGCGTGCATATGACGATGGTGCGAAGAAGCCGGCGAAGAGTGCTGAAGTGGAGAGGGATTGAAGGAAATGACGACGTTTCATGGTGCAGTGATCAGGGATGGGGGATCGGAGATCAGTTTTGGTATAAAGGGGAATATATGAAAGTTGTTTGTCGACATCTCGTTGCGTTCAGAAGGTCCTTCGCCGACACCTCGGGCTTCGCCCTCGGTGTCGACGAACAATCTTCTTCACTAATACAAAAAGAGCATCGTTGTCATCCTGAGCTGACACTCCTAGCGTAGCGAAATGTCGGCGAGGGACCTTCTGATCACCGAACTACAATCTCATCCATGAAGATGTACGCATCGCCGCCGGCGCCGAGATGCCAGCTTGGAAGCTTGCCGAAATGCACGGCATTAATTTTGACATAGCGTCCGCGTGCCTGAACAGCTCCGCCCAAGTCAAGCTGCTGGATCTCGTAGTCGTCAGGGGCTACTTGGTGGCTTGGGCTCAGAACGGTCTTCCACTGCTGACCATCGTCCGATACAGAGAATGTGACCGAGGTGGGCATCAGGATCCATGAACGGGTGTCCTGCGTGAAGCCAGCGGCGAGGTAGGTCACATCCGTCACCTCGCCCAGATCAACTATGGCCTCGAAGTCGGTTCCCTGGTAACCCTGCCAGCCGCCGAGCCGCCAGTTGTCCTGACCACGGATGCCGTCGATGAGCGCATCGGGACCGTCGCCATGGTAATTTGGATGCGGAGTGCTCTTGATTCGGATAGTTCTGCGTCCGTCAATCTTTACGAAATTTGCCTCGACCGCGTAGCTGTACTCGAGTTCCGGATGCCAAGCCACGACTTTCAGCATCGACGTGTCGTATATGTAGAACGGGCCCTTGTAATGGGTTGACGTTCTGTTCGGATCACTTCCGTCAAGCGTGTAGTACAGTTCCTCACGCTGGGTCTGGTGACCCAGCCGTACTTCGATGGAATCGCGGATCCGGTAGTCGTTGGTGTCGACCCAAGGCGACGGCAACAACAGTTCGTCGGTGATGGCGGTCACCGGAACATCCTCGTCACGGCTACCCCAGCTTTCGTTAGGCCGATCGCCCATCACGAAACGCAGTTCGCCACCATTCAGGATATCGGCATGCGATAACCACGACTTGGTGTAATCGGCACCGTTGAGGGTTGCCGACTGGATGTAGTAGTTGCTCTTTGAGACATCCGTAGCTAGAATTTTCAGGCTGTTTCCGTTTTCGAGGAAGATTTCAACCTCGGGGAACCACGGCGTGCCGATGGCATAATCGGGCTGACCTGGACTTACCGAATAGAAGCCCATTGCACTGAGCACGAGCCAGGCTGACATCTGCCCACAGTCCTCATTGCCGCTGAGACCGTCGGGAGCCGCCGTATAAAGATCGTCCATAATGCGCCGCACATAGTGCTGGGTCCGCCACGGCTGGTTCACGTAATTGAACAGGTAGGCCATGTGGTGGCTGGGTTCGTTGCCTTGGGCGTACTGGCCGATCATACCGGTGATGTCTTTCATGTCGCGGCCGGTGATGGGCGCATTTGTGGTGAAGAGCTCTTCCACCTTGGCAGCCAATCGGTCTTTGCCGCCATGCATCTCTGCGAAACCGGAAATATCTTGTGGCACATAAAAACTGTAATGCCAGGAGTTCGCCTCTGTGAAATGCCAGTCCACCGTGGTCGGATCGAAGGGCTCAAGCCATCCGCCGTTGATCCTCGGACGCATAAAACCGGTTGCTGGATCAAAGATATTCTTGTAGAACTGCGCCCTGCGGATGTACTCGCGGTACACATCGTCGCGACCCATGGACTTGGCCATCATGGCAATGTTCCAGTCGTTGTATGCGTACTCGAGGGTCTTCGAGATGGACTCATGTTCCTTCTCGCCGGGGATATGCCCGTACGTGCGATATGCGTCTAACCCGTAGTGCTCGCGGGTTGCACTGTGGATCATGGCCTGCAACGCCTTTTCGGTGTCGAAGCCACGGATTCCCTTCAGGTAGGCGTCCGCTATCACCGAAATGGCGTGGTTGCCGATCATGGTGTAGGTCTCGTTGCCACCCAACTCCCAGATGGGCAAAAGGCCTCCTTTGTCGTACATGTCGAGCATGGTTCGGATCATCTCGGCCGTGCGCGTGGTGTCTACGATGGTCATGAGCGGATGCCAGGCACGGTAGGTGTCCCACAACGAAAAGACGGTGTATCGGGTGTCGCCATCCGACTGGTGGATCGCACGGTCCATGCCGCGATAGCGTCCGTCCACGTCGTTGAAGGTGTTCGGCTGCAGGAAGGTGCGGTATAGCGCCGTGTAGAATACGGTCGTCTGGTCAAGGGTGCCGCCACGGACCCGAATCTTCTTGAGCGCCTCGTTCCAGGTTTTGAATGCCCGCTGCCGGGTGTCGTCGAATCCCCATCCGGGCAACTCGGCCATCATGTTGGCCTTGGCACCATCGGCATCGACCGACGATAGCGACACCTTGACCTCGATGGATTCGTCAGCTTCAGTCTCAAAACCGACGTATGCTTTGATGTGGGTGCCTTGG
>CAYZWQ010000212.1:0-4179 GCA_964481355.1 uncultured Chitinophagales bacterium | reverse complement strand
TCTGTGAATCGGCTGGGACTCGAACCCAGGACCAACGGCTTAAAAGGCCGATGCTCTACCGACTGAGCTACCGATTCAATCAGAGAACAGAAAGATACGAACATCCCAAAAAAAGAGCAAGAGCGGATGACATTGGACATTGGACATTGGGCATTGGGCATTGGACATTGGACATCGAGCATTGAGCATTGGGCATCTGTGCCGAGTGCAACGAGGCACCTTACTTCCATATAAAAGAGGTCTGTCATCCTGAGTTGACACACCGAGTCTGCGAGGTGTCGACGAAGGATCTTCTTACACATCACAATATCGGCCTGTCATCCTGAGCGAAACGAAGGACCTGCCAACATATAATAATGCCACCGCTATCATCCTGAGTCACCCCTCCATTTTGGTCGTGCCTTGCCCCTGCAGTTTACGGCGGGGGTTGGGGGTGGCATTAGACTTCACCTTCCACATCCAATACCCCGTGCCCGACAAAAACAACAAACCGATGGCCAGCAGCGTCATGCTCAAATTCTTGAACCAGTCGGCCACGATGCTGCCGTCGTGCAGACGCTCAATCCAGTCGGCGTTTCGTTTCGCCACGGAGAGAACGGCCGCCGTGGTGGCGTCGACCTGCACCTCCCAATCCCCCTTGAACACGACTTTCACGGTGCCGTGCTTCGGTCGCGCATCTAGCCGGTCGAGCACCGGAAGCTGCTCGGGCGTCAACTTCAGCGAATCTGACAGGGCCCGCTTGGCGGCATCGGCTATCAAGACCGGAACGACCCAATCAGCCACATCCGTCGATACACCCTTCACCTCCGATGGCTGAAGCCATCCGAACTGCTTCTTCCAAGCCAGCATGAGGCCGGTCACACTGCTGATCACGATAAACAACAGCAGCACCATGCTGATGCGCCTGTGCCACTTCCGGGGAACCCGCAAACTGCGGCCACCTTTAGGGGCACGATTCACCTCAGATCCTTCCTGCTTTGCCATGATGCGTTGATATGCATGCCTCACAGAAACGAGCGGATCTTGAGCGCCATCTCCTCCATGGCCTCCCTGCCCATCTCCATCCCCGAGCCCAAAGCCGCGTGCTGACCCTCGTCATGGATCGGAATCAGATGGATGTGCGCGTGCGGAACTTCCAACCCCTCGACGACGATACCCGTTCGGATGCAGCCGGTCGCCCGGTCGATGGCCTTCGCTATGGGACGTGCAAACAAGAGCATGCCGGCGAGATAATCCTCATCAAGATCGAACAGGTAGTCGGTCTCCACCTTGGGGATCACCAGCGTGTGACCCGGCCGCACCGGACGAATATCCAAGAAGGCAAAGAAGCGCTCGTCCTCGGCGATCTTGTAACAGGGAATGTCGCCTTTGATGATGCGGGAGAAAATTGTCATGGTCGGGGATCAGGGATCAGGGATCAGAAAGATTTTCAGAAAAGAGGGTAAGATCAAATGGTAACCATAATGAGCCGCGAACTCAAGTGCCAGATGTAAATCTATTTTAACGCGTGCTCAAAATTGCATCGCACAACGTCGATTTCACCATTTCTAAAAATTCACCGATATTACCCTCATCCTCACTCCTCTCCTCACTCCTCCCCCTGTCCCTCAATCCTCTTTTCAGTCCCTAATCCTTATTCCTCAATCCTCGAAGTGCGTCTCTTCATCATCAACGGACCCAACCTGAACATGCTCGGCAAGCGGGATGCCACCCACTACGGCACGCTCACGCTCGACGACATCCACGCGCTGCTCGAGAAGACGTTCCCCGACGTGGTGTTCAGCTTCTTCCAGAGCAACCATGAGGGCGAGTTGGTCGAGCAGTTGCACGAACTTGTGAACCAGCCCGAGCAGGAGGGGTTGATCTGCAACTTTGGCGGACTCACCCACACCTCAGTGGTGATCCGCGACGCCCTCGACATGGTGCCCATCCCAAAGGTGGAGGTCCATTTATCGAACATCCACGCCCGCGAGGACTTCCGCCACCGCTCGCTCACCGCCGGCGTCTGCCTGGGGCAGATTAGCGGATTCGGGGCCTACAGCTACATTTTGGCCGTCCAAGCCATCCGGAATCACCTGAAGAACGTCTGACGTGGGACGCATCCGCCAACTGGCGTCCGACACGGCCATCTACGGCCTCACGACGGTCGTCGCCAGGCTGCTCACATACTTTCTCGTCCCATTCTACACGAAATTCTTCGGCACGGGCGAGTACGGGGTCATCACCCTGGTGTTCATCGCCATCGGCTTCTTCAACGTGCTGTTCACCTTCGGGATGGAGTCAGCCTACCTGCGCTACGGGGTCGACCGCGAACGGGCGGCATCGTTGTTCAAAACGCTTCAGATCACGATCCTCGGTGTGGGAAGTGTACTCGTATTGCTGCTGTGGTCGGCCGCACCGCTCGTGCAGCCCGTCGTGGCTCTCGATGGCGGCTATCTCGACCCCATCTATCTGCTGATGCTAGCCATCCTTTGGCTGGACGCACTCGCCGCAGTCCCGTTCGCCGAACTTCGCCTCGTTAGGCGCACGTCGGCCTATGCGACGGCCAAAATCCTGAACGTGGCCATCAACGTGGCGCTTAACCTGTACCTGGTGCTCATTTTGGGGATGGGTATCGTATCCGTGCTCATCGCGAACGTCGCCGCATCCGCTTTCACGTTGGTACACACGGCAATGCTCACCCGCCGCTCGTACAATGGAAGTTGGGACGGCCCGGCTCTGAAGACAGCCCTGCGCTTTGGGCTCCCGTACATCCCGGCGGGCATCGGATACATCGTCAACGAAGGAATCAGCCGCGTGTTCCTGAACCTGACCCCAGACAGCATGATTGCGGCGCTGTACGGCTCACAGTACACGTCCGCCGACATCACCGGCATCTTCGGGGCCTGCTACAAGCTGTCGGTGTTCATGATGCTGCTCACCCAGATGTTCCGCATGGCCTGGCAGCCCTTCTTCATGAAATACGCAGACCAGGCCGATGCTGGCAGAACCTTTGCGGACGTGTTCCGCTACTACAATTTCGTGGCGGCGCTCGTGTTTCTCGCCGTCGCCCTGTTTGTCGCCGATATAGCCGCCATCCCTATTCCCGGTCTGCGCGGTACCGTGATCGATTCCCGCTACTGGCTTGGTCTGGGCGCCGTGCCGATGCTGCTCGCCGCCTATTGGTTCCAAGGGTGGTACACAAACTTCACGGCCGGGGTGTTCATCAAGGAGAAAACGAAGCTGCTGCCGAAGATCACCCTCGCGGGGGCATCCGTCACCATACTTGCCAACATGGCCCTCATTCCATTTTATGGCATGGAGGGCGCGGCCTGGGCATCGGTCTTGAGCTATGGAGCCATGGCGATGATGATCTACCGCGCGTCTCAAAGGGAGTTTGCCGTACCCTACAATATGGTTGCGGCATTCCTGATCATGGCTGTCTGCGGCTCGATAGTGTCAGCCACGGCACTTGGACCGTGGCTGGCTTCGTTTGTCGGAAAGATATCCCTCTTGGTGGGCGGGTCGGCAATCGTAGCGGCGATCACCTTCTGGCCGCGCAGGAACTAGTACTTACGGCGGCGTTCGATGTCGCTTGTTAACTTGCTGAGAAGCTTCTCAACGGCACCGTCGATGGCCTGGTGTATGTTTGAAGCATACTCTGTAACTGCGATCGGAGAGAATCCCTCAAGGCGGGCCTCCATCATGCAGCGAATGTCCTCACCCACTTTTTTGTGGCCGTTTTCGTCGTTGATGTGAACCTCGACGCGGCTGATGCGGTCGGCATAACGGTCCAATGTATCTGCTACTACCGACTTGACGTGCTGGATGAGTTGCTCGCTTCCCTCGATGTGATTGTCGGTGTTGACATGAATATTCATGGATAGTATCGAAATAGTTATGGTTGGTGCAAATAAAGAACGGCTAAAATACACAATCATTTCGGCTTTGCACTGCCATGTCATGTGTACAAGAGTAAGATACCGTATTATTCATCAAATTGGTCGCCAATAATTTGAAGCATGCCCCCTAAAGAATCCTCATCCGAACCGAAGCTCCATCACCGAAACCGACATCGCACAGGTTACAACTTCGAGCGCCTCATGGCTGCAAATCCGGGGCTGAAGGACTACGTCCACACCCACTCCGACGGACGGCCTACGGTCGACTTCGCCGACGCCGCATCAGTGAAGGAGCTCA
>CAYZWQ010000211.1:0-4184 GCA_964481355.1 uncultured Chitinophagales bacterium | reverse complement strand
GCGAATGGTCGTAACATAGGGCGATTTGTACGAATTGGTTAAACCTAATATAAGCAGATGGCACTACAACGATACTTCGATTCGATTATTGGAGAACGTTGGATCACTGACCCTGGTTCCGGCGTAGTGATTGTGACCTTGCAAAGCAATTATGTACCTTTAGTCCATAAAAGCTAACAGAAAAACGCTACCAGGATGTCATCAAACAGAGCGCACCTCGAAAAACTTGTACATGAGTTCACCGAGAGGGAACACATAATTCGATTGGGCGGAGGTAAGAGCAGGATTGAATCAGAACACAAGAAGGGCAAAATGACGGCTCGCGAGCGGGTGGCGAGTCTTTGCGACCCAGGAAGCGAATTTTTGGAAATTGGCCTATGGGCCGGGGAGGGCATGTACGAAGAGGTCGGTGGCTGCCCATCGGGCGGCGTTGTGACGGGAGTTGGCTTGATACACGGGCGCAGATGCATGATCGTGGCCAACGACGCGACCGTTAAGGCAGGGGCGTGGTTTCCGATCACGGCCAAAAAGAACCTTCGCGCCCAGGAAATTGCCATGGAAAACCGTTTGCCGCTCATATACCTCGTGGATTCAGCAGGGGTTTACCTCCCCATGCAGGACGAAATCTTCCCTGATAAAGAGCACTTTGGCCGCATTTTTAGAAACAATGCGAAAATCAGTGCCATGGGGATTCCACAGATTGCCGCAATCATGGGGAGCTGTGTTGCAGGTGGTGCCTATCTGCCCATCATGAGCGACGAGGCTTTAATTGTCGATGGCACCGGCTCCGTATTCTTGGCAGGCAGCTACCTTGTCAGAGCCGCCATTGGCGAGCAGGTAGACAATGAAACACTCGGTGGGTCGGTGACCCACACTGAAATCAGCGGAGTAACCGACTACAGGATGCCGGACGACCCGACATGCCTGTCAACCATCCGGGACATTGTCTCGAAATTCGGACCTGTCGAGCGAACTGGCTTGAACCGGATCGATGCGATTGACCCATCAGGCAACCACGATTCGCTGGTAGATGCGTTCCCGGCCGATCGTTCGAAACCTTACGACATGATGAGGGTGCTCGAAAGTATCGTCGATGCGGGATCATTCACCGAGTTCAAGAAAGGGTATGGACAGACCATCATCACGGGATATGCCCGTATCGACGGGTGGAGTGTCGGTATCGTGGCCAATCAACGGCAAATTGTCAAAACGAAGACGGGCGAAATGCAGATTGGCGGCGTCATCTACAGCGACAGTGCCGACAAGGCCACCAGGTTCATTCTGAACTGCAACCAAAAGAAGATTCCGTTGTTGTTTGTTCAGGATGTGACCGGATTCATGGTAGGGAAGCGAAGCGAGCATGGCGGCATCATCAAGGATGGCGCAAAGATGGTGAATGCGGTAGCCAACAGCACTGTACCCAAAATCACGTTGATCGTGGGCAACAGTTATGGAGCAGGCAACTATGCCATGTGCGGAAAAGCATACGACCCGCGCTTTATTTATGCCTGGCCGACAGCCCACATTGCTGTGATGGGCGGGCAACAGGCGGCCTCCACGCTGTTCCAGATCGAGAAATCGTCGCTGGAGAAAAAGGGGATCAAATTGTCGGAGAACGAGGAACGTGCGTTTCTCGACAACATCAGCAAGAGGTATGCAGCCCAGACCGACGTGAGATATGCCGCCGCCCGACTTTGGGTGGATGCCATCGTGAAACCGGACGAAACACGCAAGGTGTTGTCGGCGTCATTGGCATGCTGCGACACATCGGGATCCGTTCCCGATTTTAAAAACGGAGTCTTTCAGGTCTGAAGGGGTCGGGGTTTAATTACTTTTACAAATTAGACGTTGGTTTTGAGTGAAAGCTATCGTTTATTTCGTCTGCATTAAACCCTAGACTCAACATTCAACGTATGAAGATCTCTCGCTTGCGCTGGGCGTTACCGGCGTTGGTCGTGTTGGGATTGTCGGGATGGGCAAACGGTCAAGCCGTTCCGTCTCAGGCATTCACCAATGTGACCCTTCATTATGCAGACGGCACAACGGTGCCCAAAGCCACGATTGTGTGGCGAAATGGATCGATTGAGGCGGCAGGCAGTGGAATTTCCGTGCCTTATGACGCCAAAGTCATAGACGGCGGCGACAGCCTACACGTGTACCCGGGTTGGGTAGACGGGCTGTCGGAATGGGGTATGCCCGAAATGTCGCGAGAAAGGCCACCAGCCGGCGGTGATCCGGGAAATCCGACCTACGAACGTGCCGGCATCCAACCGGAACGCAAGCCGCACACCATGATCGTTGCAAACACCCGCGATTTTACCGACTGGCGCCGCCAAGGCTTCACTGCTGGAGCTGTGGCACCCAGAGGACTGATGCTCCCTGGGCAGGTGGACCTGATGACGATAAGTGGCTCTGAGCAGACCGACGCCGCAAAGCTGCTAATGCCCGGCATCGGAGTGAGGGCTGCAATCCAAGGGGCTCCCGGCGTGTACCCTGGCACTGCAATGGGAGTGATGGCTCGTTTTCGCCAACTCATGTTTGATGCCGAGGCCCTACGGGTTAACACACGTCTGTTCAACGCCAACACAACTTCCTACCAGACTCCCGAAAAAGATGAGGTCCTAGAAGCCTTGTGGCCGGTGATGGACGGCAAACAACCGTTGTTTTTTGCGGCAGATGACCCCGTCGACATCCGTCGCGTTTTAAAACTCAAAAGTGAGACCAACTTCAACATGATTCTGGTTTCCGGACGCAGTGCCGGCAAAATGGCGTCGGAACTTGCAGCGGCAAACATACCTGTGCTTGTGAGCCTTAACTACGCGGCTAAACCATCACACATGAACAGTCGCGACTCGGTCGACAAACGTACTCCCGAGCACAAAATGCACAACGAAAAGCAAGCAACGGCCTGGAAGGAGAGCGTAGCAAATATGAAGACCCTCCTTGATGCAGGGGTTAAAGTTGGTTTTACTGGTTTGGGAATCCGCGGCGCAGATCTGGCGAACAAGATGAAGGATTTGCGTGAAGCCGGCCTCACCGACGCCCAGCTTGTGAAAGTATTCAGCACAAACACGGCGCAGATCATCGGACATGGCAACCTTTTGGGTGACCTGAAATCCGGCATGATCGCCGGGTTTAACGTGTACACCGCTCCATTTGGTGACAGTAAGTCCAAAATGGTTTACTCCATCGCCTCCGGAGACATGAAATACTACCCAATTCAAGCCACCACCGCAGGAAACGCACAGCGTCAAGGCGGTCAGCGTGGACCAAACACGGCAGGAGATCAACAATGAGAACACATCGAATGATTTGGATGTTCTGCCTTGGCCTCATTCTGACCGCCCAGGTGGCCATGGCACAAAAAACAGGAAGCGTACTGATCAAAAACGCGACGATCATCACCGTCACATCCGAGACGCACGAGAATGCCGACATGTTGGTTGTTGACGGCAAGATTCGCCAGATAGGCAAGAACCTGACCGCCCCAGCCGGTGTTCAGACTATTGATGCGACGGGCAAATACGTGATGCCCGGGATCATCGACGCGCACTCGCACCTTGCCATCAGCGGTGTGAACGAGGCGACGAATCCTGTGACAGCCGAGGTCACCATGGAAGATGTCGTAAATCCATACGATATCGGCATGTACCGTGCCCTTGCCGGTGGTGTGACGGCAATCCATCAGCTGCATGGCTCGGCGAACGTTATCGGGGGCCAAAGTGAAACCATCAAGCTACGCTATGGCCTCACTGCCGAAGAGCTCGTCATGAAGGGCGCTCCGCGCACCATCAAGTTTGCACTCGGCGAAAACCCGACCCGTGTGCATGGGCAGGGCAATGGCATTCAGCCGCGCACCCGCATGGGTGTCGAGCAGGTGATACGAGAAACCTTTGATGCCGCACGCGATCACAAGCGTCACCGCGATGCCTATCTGGCAGCAAAGGAAGAATACGACCGAAATCCGCGCGGAAAAACCGAGCCGGCTATGGTGGCGCGGAATTTGCGCTTCGAGGTTATAAACGACATTCTCGAAGGCAACATTTTGGTTCATTGCCACTCGTACCGCGCCGACGAAATCTTGATGCTCATGCGTGTGTTCAACGACTACGGCATAAAGAACTACACGGTCCAGCATATTCTCGAAGGGTTCAAGGTAGCGCCTGAACTTGCCAAGAACGGAG
>CAYZWQ010000210.1:0-4218 GCA_964481355.1 uncultured Chitinophagales bacterium | reverse complement strand
AGGAGGTGGCATTAAATACTGAGGGGTGTGCAATTATTTATTGTCCGCCTCTTTCTTCATCCGCTCCATGTAGGTAACGCCCTCCGTCATCCACTTGGGGGCCTCTTTGCCCTTGAGGTGGTGGTCGAGGAATGCCGTGGTACGGTTAAAGTAATCCATCTGGTTCTCGCGTTTCGTGAAGTTGTGATTCTCGTCGGCATAGACCAGCATGGTGAAGGGTTTGCCCATGCGACGCATGGTCCCGTAGAACTCAATGCCCTGGTGCCAATCGACGGCGCCGTCCTTGTCGCCGAAGGTCATGAGCATCGGCGTATTGATGCGGTCGGCGAAGATGATCGGCGAGTTGCGCCAATGCGCCTCCTCGGTTTCGTACCACGGTCCGCTAAATCGACCCTGGCTGGTCTCAAATATCTTCTGGTTCGGGGTTCCGCTGTTCCAGTAGATCGCCAGCGACATGCTCATCATATTCGTGAGGGGCGCACCGGCGATGGCGGCGCTGAACAGGTCGGTCTGTGTAACCAGGAAGGCAGTCTGGTATCCGCCCCAGCTATGGCCCATGAGTCCGACGGCGTCTTTCTGGATCATGCCGGATGCAAGCACCTTCTCGACGGCGGGAACCACGCAGTTCACGGCCGACATTCCCGGATCGTCGATGTCGTACACAATGTCAGGCTGGAACACGAAGTACCCCTGCGAGGTGTAGTGGCTCAGGTTATAGGCCGAGCGTACCGACGGATTCACATAGTTGTGCACCGCGTTCGAGCGGATTTCGTAGATGTAGACGATCATCGGGTACTGCTTGCCCGGCTCGTAATTTGCGGGATAATGCAGGGCTCCTTTCAGCGGCCGTCCATCCTTGCTGTCGAAGTAAACCAGTTCGGCACGCCCCCACGCGAAGTTGGCCGCATGCGGGTTGCTCTGGAACACGGTCTGGGCGTTCGCCAATGTCGATCCAGCCTTAAGCGCCGGCGGTACGTCGTATTTCATGGTCACGTACGAGTACATCTCTGCATTTTTAGCCTTCGTAAGGCGGCCGATGCTCATCGGCTCGAAGATCAGGGTGGTGACGTTGCCTCGTGGATCAAGCTGCGCGTAACCGGTCTGACGGTCGTAGTCGTTGGTCATGGTAAGCATGATCGGCGTGGCCGGATCGATGAACGGATCCTCGAAGTCGAGGCGCTGCACCCGGTAGATGATCTGTCCGTCGCGACCTGCCGTGAGCTTACGGGGCATGCCTCCATCGGGCTGCACGCGCCAAACGTCGAATTCGTCGTACACGAGGAAGGCGACATCACCCTTGAGCCATCCGGCAAACCCAAAGGGCCCTTTGATGCCCGGACGGTCGTCGCGGGTGTTCCAAACCGGATGAGGAATAAGCTCGGTCACGTTGGTGTGCGTGCCGCTCCGGGTGTCGTACACATGGAAATGGTTATCCTTGAAGTAGGTGAGATAGCGGCCCGTGGGCGAAGCGCTCGGCGAGCCGCCGGCCGACATCACCTGGTTTTCGAGGAGCATCTTTTTGGCGCCGGTGTTCATGTCGACGGTGTAGTAATCGGCAAAGTCTTCCTTGAATGCAGGCCTGTATTTATCGGTGTGCCACGAAACGGCCGTCGAGTGCATGGTGCTCACGCTTGCGAACGGGGTTTCAGAATCGGCCAATGCAACCGCTTTGCCGGTGTTTACGTGCCACACAGCCTCCATGCTGCGATTTTGGTCCTGCGAATAGGTGACGCGCTGGCGCGGCTGAACCTCTTTGTCGTTCCAGCTCCACACATCTACGGGAGCAAGTTTCTCTTTTTTAGGAGCAGGCTTTTTGCCGCCTGAGGTGTCGGGTTCCGGCTTCTTGGTCCAGTCCTTCATGCCAAAATGTACACGGCTGAGGTCGTCGGATACGCGGATCGAAGAACCACCAAACACACGCATGCCCTCGGGCAGACTGCCGATCGGGTCGAGGGTCTTGAGCTCCGGACGGGCAGCAAGCGCTGTGTAGAAATGGATTTTCTGCGTCTCTTCCTCCCAGTCTTTGTGCTTCCACTCTCGATAGAAGACCATGGCCTGCCCTTCGCGGTCCCAGGAGATCCGGGAAAACTTGGTGGTGTCGCTTGCCAGCACGGTCGATGCCGATGTGACCAAGTTGATCAACTCGACGGTGTGTAACGCCCCGCCCGCCGTGATGTAGGCGAACCGGTTGGCCTTCTTGTTGAAGGAGCTCTCGGTGACGTTGCCCAAGCTACGCGACAACCCCGTGGCCATGTCGCGAAGCAACACCGTGTTGCCCTGTGCCTTGCTGTCGGCAGGCTTCATGAGGGTGACCGACAGCCACTTGCCGTCTTCCGAGAAGCTGAAGCCGGTGATGCCTTTGATAGTCTCCATCTCCATGTTCGACAAATTCACCAAACCAAGCGAATATTCCACCGGCTTACGCTGTTCGGTGAGTTTCTCCTGCTCGGCATACGATACGCCGATGCGCATGGCCAGCCACTTGCTGTCGCCCGAGAAGGCCGCCTGCGATGCAAAGGCGTATCCCTTCGGATCGCCGCCGCTCACTTTACGCACCCACAGGGTGTCGTTGTTCTCCTGCATCGTCACCGACCAAGCCAGCCACTGGCCGTCGTTCGACGTCACGACCTGGCCCAGGTTGTGCCATTTTCCGTAATCTTGGGGTGTGGCGGCCGGTTTGTCCTGAGCCTGTGCCAACGAGGCGGATAAGAGGAGCACTAGAACAAGTGCGCGTTGAAGCATGCGTTGCATAGATGTTGCGCTGAGGGTTAAATGATGTGTGATGCTTGGTTGAATGAAATCCGTCAGTCCTTCATGAGCCGTGCCTCAAAGCGCGGCTGGCTGTGACGCTGGAGCTTGTAATCGAAGATGCCGTTTTCGACGTCTAGAATCAGGCTCCACTTATTGGTGGTGTAGTCGCTGTTGAGGCCGGCCGTGAATGCATCGGCAGGAAAGTGCTGATCCCATTCGGTGCCGGTGCCGTCCGACATCCCACCGTAGTTGGTGATGCTGTCTGGCGTGCCGTCGGCAAGCAGGTGCTCGTGCTTGAACTGGAGTCCCTCGGAGGTGAGTGTCAAAATCCAGGTTCGCGACGAGTCGACACCGACATAAAACGGCATGCGGATCTCCGTGTCGGAGCATTCGCTGACCTCCATTTTGAGCGGATTGATCACGAATGGATCATTGGGATCGTTGGATGACGAAAACTCGGTGCTTCCAGTGAACGATGCGCCGCATTGCGCCTTGATGTTGTTGAAAAAGGCGACCTGCGGATCGGTAGATGCCGAAGGGGTGTCGGAACCGGAACCGCACGCCGATATCAGCACGATGGAAGTTCCGACGATCATGAAGGTCTTGAGTGTTCGATAAATCATCAGGTTTGAAATCTGTTAAATGAGACCAGGTAAAAAGTGTTGAAGAATAGCAATAGCAATTCAGAACTGCAAAACGGTGATCATCTTTCACCCGCACAGGCAATCGAGGACACATAAAGTGCTATATTTACGGTATGAGACACCCGTCGTTCAACGATCCCATCTACCGCGGCAAACGCATCGGCTTGGTCCATCTGCTGGAGGAAAAGGGCATCACCGACCAAAGCGTGCTGCATGCAATCGGTACTGTACCCAGGCACATGTTCATCGATACGGCACTGCACAAGCGCGCCTATGAGGATACGGCCCTCCCCATCGGGATGCAGCAGACCATATCGCAGCCCTACACGGTGGCGCGGCAGACCGAGCTGCTGATGGTGGAAAAGGGGAACAAAATCCTGGAAATCGGCACTGGATCCGGTTATCAGGCAGCCATCTTATGTGAGCTTGGCGCAAAGGTGTACACCGTGGAGCGTCACGACTACCTATATCAACATGCCCGCGGGCTGTTGCGGACCCTTGGATACAAGATCCACGCCAAATGTGGCGACGGTACCGAGGGGTGGTCGGCCTACAGCCCCTACGACGGAATCGTGGTCACCGCCGGCGCGCCAGTCGTTCCTGAAGCGCTTATCGCCCAGCTCAACGTGGGCGGACGCTTGGTGATACCCGTCGGCGACCAGCATGTGCAGACGATGCTACGGATAACCCGAATAAACGAGCACGAGTACTCCGAAGAGGAGTTCGCCGATTTCCAGTTCGTACCGCTCATTGGACGCGAGGGGTGGAAGTGAGGGCGTTGGGCATTGGACATTGGGCATTGGGCATTGGGCATTGGGCATTG
>CAYZWQ010000209.1:0-4243 GCA_964481355.1 uncultured Chitinophagales bacterium | reverse complement strand
GGTTGCTGTTGATTTCATTTCGCTCTTGAAGCGATTTTAGCAGGATGGCCGTCGAACTGGTTGCTGCCAATATGCCTAACGTCAGGGAAAAAGCGTCGCTGAAGCCAAATTGTCTGCCTATGAGCCAAATGGCAGCAATGGTCGCAAACACCTGAAAACCACCGCCAAGAAGCACGATCTTGCGAATTTTCACCAAATCGGAAAGGGAAAACTCAATGCCGATCGTAAACAATAGGAGTATCACACCAACTTCGGCAAGCATCTCCACCTGGCCGATTTCGGTGACAAGGCCAAGGCCGTAAGGACCCGCAATGAAGCCTGTGATGAGAAATCCGATGATGGATGGAATCCTGAACCGTGTGGTCAGCAGCTGAACAACAATTGCAAGACCGAGAATAATGATAATATCGGGCAGGAGTGGTATGTGCATGTCGTTAATCTATTGACATTGCATGTGATCTGCCAATAAAAAAACCACTCTCTAGATGGTTGCGACGACCACCGACTCGGTTGAATTTTGCGATTCAATGTCGATTTCAGGCATGTTGTCGATCATGCTTTTCCACATGTCGCGGATGATAGTGAACTCCCTGAGGTATTTTGCGTCGATGGCGTCGGCACTGGGCAGCTGTTCTTTGAGGAAGTCGACCTGTGATCCGTTCTTCCAGAATCTGAAACACAGATGAGGCCCCGTTGCAAGACCGGTACTTCCGACGTAGCCTATCACTTGACCTTTGCTCACCTTGGTGCCTGGTCGCATTCCGGGTGCAATTTTGCTCATGTGAAGGTACCCAGAATCGTAGGTGCGATTATGGCGCAGTTTCACGTAGTTGCCGTTACCGCTCGTATAACCGGCATTCTCGACGATGCCATCTGCAATGGCATAGATGGGTGTTCCCGTCGGTGCGGCATAGTCTGTGCCCAGATGTGCACGATAGCTTTTGAGGACCGGATGAAAACGGCGGTTTGAAAACGGCGAGCTGATGCGCGTGAATTTCAGAGGGGCTTTCAAGAAGGCGCTCTTGAGGCTTTTTGCCTCCTGATCGTAATATTCAATCTTGCCATCCTGATTGAAAGCGAAGGCGTAGTAAGGTTCGTTGTCGCCGTGGTAAAAAACAGCAGCTTTGATGTTGCCATAGCCCACGAAGGTGTCACCGACATACTTTTCTTCGAAAATAACCTTAAAGTTGTCGCCCTTGCGGATTCTGTAGAAGTCGATTTTGTGAGCGAACAGGTCGGTGAGTTTCTCGCCAAACGACGCTGAAAGATCTAATTTATTCAGTGTGCCGTAGAGGGACCCCTCAATTTCGCCTCCGATTCGTCTTGTGCGCAGGGTCACCTGACGGTCGTGTTTGGTGATATCGACCCCATCGGTGAAGTCAAAAACAACATACTCTAGTGCGCTCGGCTCGTAGACCAAGTAATCGACCCGACCAAGAGAGTCGAGCGTCTGATACGCCGTGATGCTGCGCCCAGCCACAATGCGACGAATGTCGATCACCCCTTTTGATGCTTCCACAATCTGGTCCAGATTGGCCGTTCCGACACCGTATCTTTCAAGGATACCCGAGAAAGTCTCGCCAGACCTGATCTGATCCGACGTGCTCGTGTACCTGTTCTCGTCGATTCCGTATTCGTTAACCATGGGTGCCATCATGGCTGCCATGTCAGCCAGGACATCCTCACCCTTTGCGTCGTAGCTGTGAAGTGCGTCGTACTGACTGCTGATGAGAAAGACTGCGCTGATGACGAGTAAAAGAGATACGAGGGGCTTTGCAGCTTTCAGGCAAATCCGTAAGATTGATTGCACCAGTTTACGGGTTATGTTCCAAGTTTCGATGTCGGACGTGTGTGAGCAACAGGTCGGCGAAATGTTAGACGCCGGAACTCAACCCGCTTAAGATGAGGTTTTTATCCCATTTATGCCACAATTTTCGATGCATTTTTTTCTTAAATGAAACATTTTTTACAATTGGTAGTTCATACAGAATTGTAGTACATTCGATCTAATATTAATTATTGTATCTCATTATGCTACAATGTATTAGCGAATACGCTTTATCAAAACCTGGGACAGAGGCCACATTTCCTTTCGATGAAAAAACGCTGGTCGTTAAAGTCATGGGCAAGATGTATTTACTTATTGATATTGAAGATCCGTCGAGCGTTAATTTGAAGTGCGACCCCGATTGGGCTATAGAGCTTCGAGCTGAGCACGAGGCTGTTCAACCTGGCTATCACATGAGCAAGAAACATTGGAATACGGTGTATCTAACCCGTGGAATTTCATGGGATTTTATCAAAGAGCTTATCGACCATTCATATGAGCTTGTCGTTTCGGGCTTGCCAAAGAAAGCACAGCTCGAATTGCAAAACATGCCCTCTCAACGGTTCACGATCTGAATGACTCTAATGTTCCGGAACGTACCGATATGGCAAAGTTAAACTATCATTCTTCGTTTCCAGGTGTAATTCCTGCATCCGAATCGCCTGTGTTCAGACGTCTGTTCAGACCCTATGCGTTCTGGTTGTTTCGCAGACGGTTTGATGCGGTCTATTATAAAGGCGATTACAGGCCAGGTTCACTCGACTCCACCGTGTGGTATATGAACCACTACACTTGGTGGGATGCCCTGACGCCATTCCTGATGAACGAACTGCTCCACAAGCAAAACATCAGAGCCGTCATGGATGAAGTTCAACTCCGTAAATACCCCTTTTTCAGCAAGTTGGGGGCGTTTTCGGTTGACCGCACAAATCCTCGTAAAGCTGTCCAGTCGCTGGGCTATGCAGCTGAGTGCCTGACGCATGAGCGAATAGGACTTTACATTTTCCCGCAAGGGTCCATCCGACCCGAAATGGAGCGGCCCATCCATTTTGAATCGGGTTTAGCTTGGCTGTACCAGTCGTGCCCTTCCATCGACTTCGTACCCGTCGTCACGACTATGAACACCCGATATTCAGACCGTCCTCGGCTTTACATCCGCTCGGGTTCACCGGTCAAACGGTCAGGTGGCGACAGAGATCAGCTCACCGCCGCATTAAGAGACAGCATGCATCAACTGATGGATGATCTTCATGTCACCGCCGAAGAGCAGCACCCGTTATGGCAACGGCTGCTCTGATTACCACGTGAGACGCGACAAGGCCAGGGAGCGCTGGATCCAATTCCCCTGAGCGCCAGCTGAGTGGTGCCTTATCCTGATCATGGGTCGCACCCAGCGGGCCGTGATTCGAGACGGTTTGATGTACTCGGCGATGCCGGGCGAAGCCCCAGCCACGGAATGGCCGTCGGCATCGAGTAATATCACACGGTATCGTTGATAGAAGGGTCCGTTGTCCCACACATGGTCCTCTACAATGCGGCCGTTACTCCCGTTGATAAGCACCCCCCACGATTCGACCTTTTCAAGACCGAAGATGGATCGGCCAGCATTTCCCACAGGCTTCATATCGACCTGAGAGGAAAAATCAACAATGCCATCCTTAAAAAGCCAGGAACGTGTATGCGTAACATTTGCCATTTTCATGTTGTACCACACAAGGGTGTCATCTCCGATATGCACCCTTCCCCAGTACCAGTCGTCAAAATCATGCTCAAGTTGCCGTAATCCGATGTTATGGTCATGATAGCCCCTCGTGCTGAATGAACAGGCCTCGATTGAAGTGCCATGTATTGAGAGCTTGATTTCGCCGTTGACCGTCGCGGACGGCTGCACCAAGTTCCAGCGATGGGCCGAGTCGGAATCGCCTGCATGGCTGATCTGGCTCTCTGCTGGACTCTCAAAGCGCAACTCACCGCAAGCCCTCAGCCCCGAGGGGAGTGTCTCATCGATGTTGACATCGTAGACCAGTTTCCCGTCAGATAAACCAACCCTGACCCAATTGTTCCCAATTTTCACGGGATGGTCGACGTCGGAGAATTGAGACATTCCCTCAGGATAGGACGCCAGCGAATAAAAAATCGTCCTGTCCCCGTGGTAGATCGACAAACTGAACCCGGGATGATGGCGGGCATCGTCATTCAACCCTTCCGCCACCGATGTGTGATAGTCGGGCGAAAAAAGAAGCCCATCATAAAAAATGGCCACGATTCCGAATCCGCTTACAGGATCAAGAGCATCGAAATACCACCACTCGTATGCTCCCGGGTCATCTTTGGTATGCCGTAAGTCATCGAATGGATCGGAATAGAGGTACATTGGTTTTGATTCTGTACTTTTGATACGTCCAAGTTACGGAC
>CAYZWQ010000208.1:0-4375 GCA_964481355.1 uncultured Chitinophagales bacterium | reverse complement strand
TCCCTGATTTTCGGCCAGGCCTTTGCCGCTGAAACCGCCCCGACCAGCACCCTGATCACCGGCGCCACGATCTTCGACGGCAGCAACGCAGCATGGATCACCGGCAAGAGCGTCCTGATCATGAAGGACGGCATCATCCACAAGAACACCATCAAGTAGACCGAAAGCCGGGGATAAGCCCGTTGACGAAGCCGGCCAAGCTCCCACATCCTTCCCACTCTTCGCATGCCCCTTTTCCCATACACGGCTTCGCTGCGGTCGCTCGCCATCACCCTGATGGCGCTGGCTGTCGCCGGCAGTGCGTGGGGCGAATCTTCGGCGCGGATGATCGAGTGGCAGGACTTACTCTCGTCCAAGCCGATCGAGATCGACGACCCGTTTGCCAAGCTCAGCGAAGAACAGCTGATGCAAGTGGCAGAGATCGCGAGATTCCGCCTTCTGTTGGAAAGAGAACAGATCTCGGCCGATGGACAGAGCGCCAAGGACGTGAAGCGATACACGGCGGAACTGACCAGCCAGGGCATCGATGTGGACTGGCTGCTTTCGCAACGCGAGCGGGTGGCCCGCGAACGGATGCAACGCGCCGAACAGGTCGATGAGGGATTGTCTGGCAGCCAAATTCGGATTCCCGGGTACATCCTGCCGCTGAAGTCCGACAATGACCGCAGGATCACGGAATTCCTGCTGGTTCCCTGGGTGGGGGCCTGCATCCACACGCCCCCTCCGCCTCCCAACCAGATGATTCACGTGACGGTTCCGGGCGGCACGGATCCGCGAGGGCATTTCTCCCCGGTGTGGATCGAAGGAACGATCGAACTGAAACCCGCGAGCTACAACCTGTTCCTGGTCGATGGCAGCATGCAGGTGAAAGTCGCCTACACGATGGTGACGGATGCCATCAGCGATTACTCAGCCGCCGATTCGGACGCCCTTGCCAAGGTGGAGATTCCGGAGACTTCCTTCGCGGGTCACAGCTGGTTCCAGACCGTCCAGGCGAAGGCATCGTTGATCTTCACCAAGGCCATGAGCGGACTCCGCGACGACGGAAGCTCCAAAGCGTTCTGGTTCGCGATCCTGGTGGCCTTCGGCTACGGCCTCGTCCACACGCTGGGCCCCGGCCATGGCAAGGCCGTGGTGATCTCCTACTTTGTCGGAGACGGCGGGAGTTTTCGAAAAGGCATCGCGATGGGAGTGATGATCGCGATCACCCACGTCCTCTCGTCGATCATCGTCGTGCTGGTGATGGATTTTGCCGTGAGGCAGGCCACCGGCCAGGCCCCATCCGACTACCGCGCCATCCGCCTCGGCAGCTACGCCCTGATCATTGCCATCGGAGCTGTGATGTTGCGCAGTGCCATCCAAGCATTGAGAAACTCGCGCAAAGCCGAGCACTCCCACGCGGGACATGATCACCACCACGAACATCACGACTGCCTCGCCTGCGCCGCGCTTGAGAAAAAGAAGAAGGGCGCCGGCGCTTGGCTCGACCTTGCCGTCGGTGTCGTCCCCTGCACCGGCGCGCTCCTGGTGCTACTCTTCGGGGTGGCCAACGACCTCCTGTTTCCCGCCATTCTGATGGTCGCCGCCATTTCCGCTGGAATGGCCATCGCCATGTCCGGCATCGGCGTGCTCGCGATCCTCGGCAGGCGCATTGCCTTTCGCCGGATGAAGGACGACGAGACCAAGCGTGCTCGTTTCACCTCGGGTCTGCGCATAGCCGGAGCGGCCCTTGTGCTGATGATTGGCACCTTGCTCTTCGGCCTCACTTATTCCAACTCAGGGCAACTGAGTTTGCCGGTCCAGCCTTCGGAACTAAGCGCGTCCCCATCTCAGAATGCCAAGTAGATCCCACCAAAAAGATCCATGATCATTCGCTCCATCCTTCCGCGCTGTAATCTCCGGCTTCAAACCGGGTTCGCCATGATTTCAGTCGCCACCTCCCCACTGCTTCACGCCCAGGACGCGGCCAACGATCTCGCCGGACCGGCTTCGGTGAGCGCCCAGCTTGCCGCAGATGCAAAGGATAAGCCCGAGTTCCTCGGCGTCGACTTGCAGAACGGATTCGACGCGTGGAAGGCGGGGGTGAAGGAACGGACCGGCCTCGACTTCGGAGTCGACTACATCTCGCTCGGACTGGCAGCGACCGACAGCCTCGGTGATCACACTGCGGCAAGCGGCGTCTTCCGCGTCTATGGCACTTGGGAGCTCTTCAATCGCGGGAAGGAGAATAGCGGCAGTCTTATTTTCAAGGTCGAGAACCGCCATGCCTACACCGACGTCGCTCCGGAGGCTTTCGCCGGTGAACTTGGCTACGCCGGCATAACCAGCACGGGTTACAGCGATCAGGGATTCAGAGCCACCCACCTGTTCTGGAAGCAACGTTTCGGGGACGGACGCGGAGTTTCCTACATCGGTTTCCTCGACACCACCGATTACGTCGACGTTTACACGCTCGCCAGTCAGTGGACGGCCTTCACCAACATCGCGTTCCAGACTGGGTCCGGAGCCATGGGTGGCATCCCCGACGGTGCCCTTGGAGCCATGGTCGGAGGATTCCTGACAAACCACCTCTACCTCCTGGGAGGCATCGCCGATGCCAATGGTGACGCCACCAATCTCGGCGACGGATTTGACAGCATGTTCAACGACTTCGAGACCTTCAAGTCACTTGAGTTCGGCTGGGTATCCAAGCAAGAAGAGGCCTTCCTCAACAACGCGCACGTCACGCTCTGGCAGGTCGACGAGCGCAGCCGCGCCGGCACTCCCGACGGCTGGGGCATCAGCGCCTCGATCACGAAAAGCACCGACAACGGCTTCATGCCCTTCCTGCGCGGCGGCTGGGCGGACGACGGCGGCAGCCTCTACGAAACCTCGGTCAGCGCCGGCTTCGGCTACACCCCGAACCCCGGCCAATCCATGCTCGGTGTCGGCCTGAACTGGAACCGCCCGAACCGATCCACCTTCGGGGCGAACCTCGACGATCAGTATTCTCTCGAAATTTTCCAACAACTCCAGCTCACCGAGGGAATCGAGCTCACTCCAAGCGTCCAGATCATCAGGAACCCGGCCCTCAATCCGACTGACGACTGGAGCGCCTTTTTCGGCCTCCGCCTGAGGGTCGCTTTGTAATTCAAAACCAAAACACCCACCTTCCATGCCATGAAAAGGACCAAGCGTAACAAACAAAAATGACATTAACCGAATTTCAACGTAAATAAATAACCAAAACATTATGAAAACAACAAACTCGATACTCGGCATTGTTGCAGCATTAGCATTAACGAATCCTAATGTATTTGCACAAGAAAAACAACCATCCACTTACACATTGATCACCAATGTAAGTGTATGGGACGGAACAAGTGATGATCTGACAAAAGCAGATGTATTAATTGAAAATAACCTAATCAAAGAGGTTAATAAAAAAATTACAGCACCTGAAGGTGCGATTGTCATCGACGGTAAGGGTGGCACAGTAATGCCCGGTCTAATTGAGGGGCACGGCCATTTATACGTGAATGGCAACGGTATCGCAGATATCGAAAATAATCTAACTTATGATGAATTGGCGATTCGAGGAGCGGCAAAAGCGAAAGCCGCTTTGATGTCTGGATTTACTACCTGGAGAGATGCAGGAGGAATGGGTTCTGGGCTAAAGAAATGTATCGATTCAGGTTTAGTGGATGGGCCAAGAATTTATCCCTCTGGTGCATTTATTGGACCAAGTGGTTCTCATGCGGATTTTAGAAATCTCACCACTCCCAACGAAACCATGTTTGGTGCTCATTCTTCAGCCGCTCGCAATGGCATCAGTTATACGGCTGATGGTCCGGACGCGATCAAAGCAGCCGCTCGCCAAAACTTCATGCAAGGAGCAACTCAAATCAAGATCATGTCCAGTGGTGGAATTCTCTCACAATTTGACCCTTGGCAATTAAATGCGTTCTCTGCAGAGGAAATACAAGCCGCTGTTGAAGTGGCGAATGCTTATGGCTCTTATATCATGTCTCATGCGTACTCCAAGACAGCCATTATGCGGTGCTTGGAAAATGGAGTGAAGAGTATCGAGCATTGCCTGATGTTTGATGAAGAGGTTGCCAAAAAAATGGTGGAAAAGGGAGCGTATATGACGACAAACTTGACGTCTTTTTCTCCTTACATCACAAAAATCGAAGGTATGACTCCCACTTCTGCCCGAAAGGCAAATTCTGCGCAGGTAGCAACTAAGGACTTCGTTGAAAACGTAAAGAAATTTAGACCAAAAATGGGGTTCAATACGGATGCGATTGGCGGGGTTCAATTAGGCATACAGCAAACTGACTATTCCATTTATTTTAGTGGACAGCTCTTTGGTAATTTATATACACTAAAATCG
>CAYZWQ010000207.1:0-4401 GCA_964481355.1 uncultured Chitinophagales bacterium | reverse complement strand
CCTCATGCCGTCTTGGATGAGGTCGTCGATCGCAATTCCTGATCGCACGAAAGGCTTGCTGAACTCCATGTGGAAGTACCAGACCAGATCCTTCGCCCAATTGGTCGATCGACGCATGCCGCGGATTTCGGTGTCGGAGATGATTTCGATCCACGAGTCGACCACTTTGTCGCGATGTAACAGGTCGATGATGAAGTTCGCCTGCTCGCTGGCGGGGAAGGTGTAACGGTGGTGTCCGACACGTGTGGTTGCGGTCAGCTCGGCCAACACGCCCGGCTTGTCGAGGAACACCTTGTAGTAGCCCGCGCCGGCATCTTCGGTCTCCTTCCGAAACGGCGACTGGTACTCGGTGTTAGAAAAAACCGGATCACCGATCACCGGCATAATCAGAATGTCATTGTAGTCGCCTACACCCGTCCCGCTCAGGGCCGTATGAGAAAAACCGATTATGGTCGAATCGGTGTAATGATATCCCGAAACGCCATCCCATCCCTCAATGCGGGTGTTCGGCGTGAGCTGCACCATTCCGAAGGGCAAGCTCGCACCGGGGTAGGTGTGCCCATGGGCGTCCGTGCCGATGAAGGGATTGACGAAATCGGCCGGATTGACCGGGTCGATGGTGTCGGTTGAGCCATCATGGGTGCATGAGGCAAAGAAAAAGAAAATGATGGACAACAATGTCCAGAGGACTTTCATGGCACGCGTTTAGGATGACGAATTCCCTGAAAGTCTGCAATTCAACCGACTTTTACAAAAACCGGTCTCAAGCTGCCTTCCGCCTGCGCCAGGCCAAGACCACGAAAGCAAGCCCGCCAAACAACAGAATTACGTTACCAATCATAAAACCTGCGCCGAACTCCGTAAAGTATCCCGGTTCAGAAAGGGGTGGCACAATCCTGTAAAGTGAAATGGCCACTATAACCGCACCTAACGTAAAGAAACTCCAAAATCGCATCGTGATGATCAAGAAAGATGGATGGGAGTCCCGAGGGACCCCCATGATGCCAACCTTATTTTTTTACTGTGGTCGTCGTAGGCGTGTAAATGCCAAACGTGAGGGCATTCAGCAGTCCGTCGATGAACGTATGCTGGATGGTCACTTGGTAGTTCGTTGCCGACCCGGCCATCTTAATCGGATCTGAGGTCTTGATCGGGGCAAGACCATAGATGATGTAGTGATTTTTTTCCTTCAATTCAACTCCGGTCTGTGGTCCGTCACCCACCATGTAGGTGTAGGTGTAACAGGATGAGAGCATGAACATCATGCCCGCGGCCAAACCCAGATTCAAAAGTCTATGTTTCATGTGATGCATACCTCCTCATATGCTTTTTTTACCCTTCTGTTTGCTGAGCCGACCATACAAAGCCGACCCGTCTGAATATAGGAAAGTGAGGGATATCTTTTACAATGTTGGTAATGGTTAGGATATTTGCCACAAATTTTGATCTTTTTTGGAACGCCATGTCTGTCTCAGCTCGTTTTCGGGATAATGCACGGCGACCGATTTTTCAACCTTATCTGGCTAAAGCGGGATCTTCGCCTCGAAGACCATCCGCCACTTTATGAAGCGTCGATATCCACGCTGCCAACGCTCCTAGTTTATGTCGTGGAGCCGTCTTTGCTGAATGCAAACCAATGGTCGGACCGTCACGGACAATTTGTGTACCAAAGCCTGGTCGACATGCAACGGAGGTTGCAACCTCATGGCCACCGCATTCATATTCTTCTGGGTGAGGTGGTCGATTGGCTGGACCGTATTCGGTTGGAAATCGGCCCATTCCGGCTGTTGAGCCATCAGGAGACCGGTATTGCTGTGACCTTCGAGCGCGACAAGTCCGTAGCTGCTTGGTGCAAAAAGCATGGAATCGAATGGAGGGAGTACAGGCAACAGGGCGTGGAGCGGGGTCGCCGTAACCGCGAGGGTTGGCAGGAATCACGGTTTTCATATCTGAACGAGAGGATCAAACACATCGATTTGGCATCGCTGTCTTTAGATGGCTCACTTGATTACAAGCTCAACCATATCAAGGGAGGGTGCCACGCCATTCCGGCAGCCTGGAAATCGCCCAACCCCGAAATGCAGCAGGGTGGAAGCGGACAGGGCAAATCCACCATGGACGATTTTCTTAACCGGCGTGTGGAGCTCTACAACAAGGGGATATCGAAGCCGGGAATCAGCCGCGAGAGCTGCAGCCGACTGTCGCCATACATGGCATGGGGGGCGCTGAGCATCCGGCAGGTGTGGCAGGCCGCGCAGTCGGCCCGCAAGGATCCGGGTCGGTGGAAGGGCGCGATCGACAGTTTTTCGTCACGGCTGAAGTGGCATTGCCATTTCATCCAGAAATTCGAGACGCGCGACTCCATGGAGTTCGTGAACGTGAACCGCGGCTACGACCACCTCGACCAGGTGGCGATGGACGATCGCGTGCAAGCGTGGATGAACGGCATGACCGGCTTCCCCATGGTGGATGCCTGCATGCGGGCACTGAACGAGACGGGGTGGATCAACTTCCGTATGCGCGCCATGATGGTGAGCGTTCTCAGCCAGCACCTGTGGCAGCCGTGGAAGACTGGCAGCGACCATCTGGCACGGATGTTCCTGGATTTCGAGCCGGGTATCCACTATCCGCAGATCCAGATGCAGGCCGGTGTGACCGGCACGAACACGATACGCATCTACAACCCGGTGAAGCAGGGCTTGGATCACGACCCCGACGGATCCTTCATCCGCAGATGGGTGCCCGAGCTGGCGAAGGTTCCAAACGAGCACATCCATCATCCGTGGACCCTCAGCCCCATGGAGCAGGAATGGCTGGGGTTCCGTTTGGGGGTCGATTACCCGATGCGACTGGTCGACCACGAGCAGGCGGCCCGCGAAGCCAAAGTCAAGCTCTGGGGGATGCGCTCACACCCTGAGGTGAAGGAGGCCTCGAGGGTGATCAAGCAGGAGTTGATCAACCCTTGACCCAGAGGCTGCCGGGTCCGCGGAACTGCTGGCGGTCCTGCCAGGTGTAGCCTTTGTCGGTGATGCGCAGATCCGGAACGTGTCGGATGAGTGCCTCCAATACGACCGATGCCTCGGTGCGGGCCAGTGCTGCCCCCAGGCAGAAGTGGATGCCGATGCCGAAGCTCAGGTGATCTTTGGCATTGGCGCGGTGGATGTCGTAGGCGGCGGGATGCTCGAAGACCTCCGGATCGCGGTTGGCCGAGCCAATAAGTTGGAAGATCATCTGGTTCTCGTGCAAGGTCACCCCGCCGAAATCGTGGGTTTTTTTGATGCGGCGGAAGTTGCGCTGCTTGGGGGCATCCAATCGAAGGCTCTCCTCTACGGCGCCGGCGATCAGCGATGGGTCCTCTCGCACCTCACGCCAAGAATGCGGGTGCAAAAGGAGCTCGCGCACCATATTGCCGATCAGGTTGGTCGTGGTTTCGTGTCCGGCAGTGAGGATGGTGTTGCACGTGGCGAGCAGCTCGTCGCGGCTCAGGCGTGCTCCGTCTTCCTCGGCAAGCGCCAATGCGGTGATCAGGTCGTCTTCCGGCTCCCGGCGGCGCTCCTCGACCAAGCGCGTCATATAGTCGAACAATTCCGTGAGGCTCTGCTGCGACACCATGGCGGTGTCGTACTGTGTCTTGCCCGATCCCTGAAAGCCGAGGATGTCGGCCGACCAGCGCTTGAACAGGTGACGGTCTTCGGGTGGAGCGCCCATCATCTCAGCGATGAGGATCACCGGCAGGGGATGGGCCACCTCGTCCACAAAGTCGAATTCGCCCTTTGCGGCGGCAGCGCCAACCAGCTCGTCGGCCAAAGCCTCGATGCGCGGCTTGAGCGATGCGATCATCTTGGGCGTGAACGCCTTCTGCACCAGGCTTCGCATCCGGGTATGGTCGGGCGGGTCGGACCCGATCACATCCTTTTGCGCGAAATAATGCCGCAAGCGGCTCAGATCCTGCTGCTGCTGGGCCGGCAAGTGCTCAAACAGCAATCCCTGACGATTTTCGTTCGACAGGTTCTCCTTGTCTTTGAGCGACGGCTCAACGTGCTCATATCGCGACACGACCCAAGCCTGCCACTGGTTGCTCCACGCCACCGGCGCCTCCTTCCGCAGCCTGGCATACACCGGGAAAGGGTTGGAGAGCATTTGGGGGGAGACGAGCGCCGCGTCTAAAGAATCAGGAACAATCATGAGCAATCATTACCAATTACTATCAATTACTATCAGTTACTATCAGGCAATCATTACCAATAATCCAATATAATGGATGGTATGCCAAGAAAGAAGGTCCTTCGCCGTGATGTAGATCAACAGAAGGTCCATCGCCGTGATGTAGATCAACAGAAGGTCCTTCGCCGACATTTCGGCTTCGCTGTGGTGTATTTAAACAGAAGGTCCATCGCCGAC